>JAHJLN010000178.1 GCA_018821715.1 Pseudomonadota bacterium
CAGTCTGTCCCATTGCATATGCAGTACTAATCAAAATAAATCCTCCTTAAAATAATATTAACAATAAGTTATGATTTTTTAGCCGGAATCCAGATGGTTTTTCCATCAAACTGGATTCTGTCTATATTATCATAGTTAACTTCCTGGAGAAGTGAAAAGACTTCATCCATATTGTAAACAACAATCTTACTTAAGGGTTCAAGAAGATCAATCGTTAAATCCACTTTTTTTTCAATAAGATTGTATATAATGACCATAGTTTCTGAAAATTTTAAAATTTTCCCTACACCTGAACTCATCCCCTGATCAATCGGTTCATCTGCCTTGGGAGACACATTTATGCCTTGAAATTCATAAAATTCTTTTAAAATATTAAAATGAATATTCCATATGTTATCACCCGGCTGAACCACATAAATTCCATACGCTTTTATTTTTTGGGGTTGAACAGCCCCGGATGCATCAATTTTTTCTTCAAACACCTCTCCTTGTTTAATAAATGCCTTTTCCAAAATATCTCTCATGGAAATTTGAATATCACCAATTTTAAAGTTCTCATCAGAATGAACAATCATATCAAGGCTTTTTTTAATTCCAAGACTCTCTTTGCGGGAGATCATAAGTGCTTTGAGTTTTTCATCTTTTTTCAGATATTTATAATCAATGGCCGGTAAGACAACAATGTCGCCTTGCACGGTCCCATCCGCATTGGCAGTAGGGTTCTTCTCTTTATCTTTAAGGTTTTGGGGTACTGCAATCTTGTCTTTTATTGTTGGCAATTCCTTTTTTTGAGAGGTGTTAAAATACAGAGCACCCAACAAAAATACCCCAAATAAAATCACGGCAACAATAGTCATGGTTTTTGTTTTTTCATTCTTTTTCAGGAGCATGTGTTCTCCTTTCATATTAAGATTGAAATTGTTTCAGATACACAATAGAATGATTTATGTCAAGAAAGGTCTTCAATTGGTATCTGTAATTATAACGACTTTATTATCACCGGAAACCATATTCGGATCTCCCTCAATTGTAATTAAAATCTTTCTTTTTGATTCTATTTCAGTCAGTTCCTCTCTTTTTTTGTTTAACAGGTAACTTGCCACCTCATTGGGTAAAACTCCCGTTGCTTCCTTGATTTCAGGTTTTAATGTTTTTAAGTTCAACTGTCTTAAAAATGCAAGCCCCTGGGTTTCTACAGAAGGAATTTGACCCCTGCCCTTACAATGTCTGCAGGTTTCATGACTTCCATAGGTGATTGAATGTCGGATTCGCTGCCGTGACATTTCCAATAATCCAAATGTTGAAATCCCCCCGACTTTTGTTTTGGCTTTATCGGATTTCAAATGCTTTTTTAAGGTTTTGGTGATGTCAGATTTATGCCGGCGTTCTTTCATATCTATGAAATCAACCACAATCAACCCGCCCATATCACGGAGTCTCAATTGGCGCGCCACTTCCTCACAGGCTTCAATATTTGTATGAAAGGCAGTTTCTTCAATATTTTTCTTTTTTGTGGATTTTCCTGAATTAACATCAATGGAAACCAGGGCTTCTGTTTGTTCAATAACAAGAAATCCGCCTGATTTAAGGGCAACTTCTTTTTTATAAATAGAGGCAATCTGGTCTTCAACTTGATATTTGGTAAAAATGGGTTTTTCACCATTGAATAGTTTGACAATCTGTTTTTGTTTCGGAGCAATAATACTTATGAAATCTATGACCTCTTTATAAATTTCAGGACTGTCGATAAGGATCTCATTGACATCGGATGTAAAATAATCCCGTAAAGATCGCACAGCAAGGGTTTGTTCTTTGTAGAGCATTGATGGGGCGCTGTTTTTTATGGCCATGGCATCAATATTTTTCCATACCCGCATCAGGTATTTTAAATCGGCATTCAACATGGTTTTTGTAGAATTTTTACCCGCTGTCCTGACGATCATGCCAAACCCTTCCGGCACATCTATTTTTTTCATGATGCCGACAAGTCGTTTTCTTTCCTCCTCGTCACTGATTTTTCGGGATACGCCTTTTGTTGAATTTCCCGGCATTAGAACGGATAGTCTACCCGGCAAAGAGATAAAGGTTGTCAGCATGGCCCCTTTTTGACTGATCGGGTCCTTTGTCACCTGCACAATAAGTTCCTGACCCTTTTTGATTAGATTAAACAAAGCTTTTTCACCGGTTTCAACATCCTGAAAATAATC
>JAHJLN010000014.1 GCA_018821715.1 Pseudomonadota bacterium
ATCGGCAAGCAGCTCAAGGAGTCTATTTTCCTTCACCAGCAGATCTCCAATCCCGATGCCGATGAAAAAGCCCTTTACTGGTTAGAAAAAGTAGGCTTGAAAAATCCTGTGAACAAGCTTTCATCATTTCCCCACCAGCTTTCCGGCGGGGAGCGCCAGCGGGTGATGATTGCCATGGCATTGATCAACGAGCCCGACCTCCTCATTGCCGACGAGCCCACCACTGCCCTTGACGTGACGGTCCAGGCCCAGATCCTTGATCTGATCAAGGATCTCCAGGATGAAATGGGCATGGCCATCCTCTTTATCACCCATGACCTGACCATTGTCAAAAAAATAGCCGACCGGGTGGCGGTCATGAAGGAGGGCAGGATTGTGGAAACCAATGTTCCTGAAATTATCTTTACTGCGCCTGCCCACGACTACACCCGCCATCTGATCAATTCAGAACCAACAGGCCGGCCTGACCCGGCGGATGAGGACGATGCCGTCCTGATTACGGTTTCACACCTGAAGGTCTGGTTCCCCATTCAAAAGGGGATTCTCAGAAGAACCGTGGATCATGTAAAGGCTGTGGACGACATCTCCTTTACCATTAAAAAGGGACACACCCTGGGCATTGTCGGGGAAAGCGGATCAGGCAAATCCACCACTGGATTTGCCATTTTAAGACTCAACAACAGCAAGGGAAAAATCCTGTTAGGCGAAAACAGCCTCAATGATATGGATAATCTTAAGATCCGGCAATTGAGAAAAAGAATGCAGATTATTTTCCAGGACCCCTTTGGCAGCCTGAACCCGAGAATGTCTGTTTCCCAGATCATCGGAGAGGGTCTCTCCATCCATCATCCCGGCATGACACAGCAACAAGAGGAAAATGAGATCATTACCGTCATGGAAAAAGTGGGACTTGACCCTGACACCCGGCAAAGATATCCCAATGAATTTTCCGGCGGTCAGCACCAGAGAATCGCCATTGCAAGGGCTTTGATTTTAAAACCGGAATTCATGGTCTTAGATGAACCCACCTCTTCTCTTGACCGATCCGTCCAGTTCCAGGTTCTGGAACTTTTAAAAAAACTCCAGAAAGAGTTTCATCTGACCTATATTTTTATCAGCCATGACTTAAAGGTTGTCAAATCCCTGTGCCATGACATTGTGGTCATGAAAGACGGTGTTATAGTGGAGACAGGCGATTCAGAGAAAATATTTTCCCGCCCTGAACACGATTATACAAAACAATTGATTGCTACGGCATTTCAATGAGTTCTGGACATCTATCCCAAAAAAAGCTTGTCAAACCAAAATAATCGACACATAATATTATACAAATAAATGCGTGAATGGAGGTGTAGCATGCCAACTAATTTAGCAATTGAAGATAGTCTGATTGAGGAAGCCAAAATTCTTGGAAAACACAAAACTAAAAAGGCGGTTGTTATGGACGCCCTTGAGGAATATATTCAAAGGAGAAAACAAAAAGATATCCTGAGTATTTTCAGCACAATAGACTATGATGAGGATTATAACTATAAAGAGCAAAGAAAGATCAAATGAAAATCATCGTTGACACATGTATTTGGTCGTTAGCGCTTCGAAGAGACAAAAAGGGATCTGACCATCTGATTGATGAATTAATTGAATTGATAAATGAAGTCAGAGTGCAGCTTATTGGCCCAATCCGCCAGGAAATTCTTTCAGGAATCAAAACAAAAAAGCAATTCATTACACTCAAAAAGAATTTAAGTGCTTTTCCAGATTTGCAGCTTCAATCAAAAGATTTTGAGCTGGCGGCCGAATTTTTTAATACGGCAAGGAGCAAAGGAATTCAGGGATCAAATACAGACTTTATGATTTGCTCCATGGCGCATAGGTACAATATGTCAATTTTTACAACAGACAAGGATTTTTCACTTTTTGCACAGGTTATACCAATAAAACTTTATGAACCACGCTTGAAGCCCAATCATGAGAATCAGGATTAAATTTATTTATAGGCAAATGAAATCAAGGTTGGACAAATGAGCTACACAACAATTTATTCGTTGAGTTTATAAATTTTAAAGTCGAATTCGGTGGTAAAATTGATCGTTATGTGAAAACTTCTGGAGAATCAGAGGAAGAATTTGATGAAAATGTAAAGAAATATGGATCAGGCATTAGAGCAAGTACTGATTTAAATAGCAGGAAAAGAAGAAGCGAAAGCCTTGAAGCTATATTGATTGAGATATTAGAGTAATTAATCACCAAATAATCGGCCTGGACTGTCTATCATAACATCAGCAGTGTTGAATGATAAAATCTTTAATTCTGAGGGTTAGCCGTGACTTTGTATATAAAATAACCTGAAAAATGATAACCCAAATAAAGACAATTAACGAAATTAAACCGCTTTTCAGAGAGTATCTGGATTATATGAGCCGGTTTTTTAAAATTACGCATTATGACTCATGGTGTGAAGGGGCTTTGAAAAATTTACACCTCTATTTAACAACAGAGGGCCGGCACATTTTCATCCTAAAGAAATCAGATGCTGTCATTGGTTTCGCCCTGGTCAACAAACATCTGCGGTTCAATACCGATGGGTTTTCAGTAGCAGAATTCTATATTCAAAAAAAATATGAAAGAAAAGGGTATGGACGAAGACTTGCAGAACATGTATTTGAAGAGTTCAAAGGTGAGTGGGAAGTTGCCGTGACGAAAAAAAACAAGCCTGCTCTGGTGTTCTGGGGACAGGTGGTGCCATCTTACACAAAAGGTGAATTTTTAAAAAAACAGAAAGCCTCCTTTTCCGGATATGGATTTGTCTTTGACTTGGCAACCGGGCCAGCCGGTTTCAAGAGAAGTTTGTGACGGTTTTAACCAAAAAGCAGGCGAATTAATATGGGCGATAAAATGGATACAAAGGAGAGCAGGGAAGTCAGGCTGGGCCGTATAGGCGATCGTCCCTATTGGGTTCTGATTTTTTCAATATTTGTCAGGGCGATCCATCAGGTAGGGGCGGCTGTTTTTCTGGGATCATTTCTCCTGGAAGATTCTATGAATATGCCGCAATTATATCTTATCATTGTTTCTGTAAGTGGTGTGATCTTGATGATAACCGAGGGCACAAGGCACAGACAGTTATTAAGAGAATTGTCCGGGGTGAGCACTCTTATTAAACTGGTGCTTCTGGGGCTGGCCTATCATAACTGGTTGCCGGCTACACCAGCCATCCTGTTTTCCTTTGTCCTGGCCTCTGTTTTTTCCCATGCACCAAAATCGATCCGGCATCGGCTGCTTTTTTAAAAGGATTGCAAAGCCCAAAGTCTTATCTGAATTTCCCCACAATTATCATACAAAACCCCGGCCTTAGATGAATCATATGCTTTGAGCTGCTTTAAGTGTCACTACTTGATGGGCATCAGCCAACGGGCGATTTCTTTTGGGTTATAGCCTTTCATTAAGTGAAACTCGGCTTGAGACAGGTTTAGGGGAAACATATAAACTTCTTCGAATTCACCCTGGGCACCTGGTGCTAAATCATATTTCTTTGGATTGTTCAGCTTAACGCCTGTGGTGCGCTCATATCCCTCTCTCATGCCTGAGGCTGAATCTTTCCACTGAAGATCGCTGATAATAAGTGCGGACGCTTCTTCTTTACCCATGTTTTTGACCCGGAATCTAAGGACCGCATATTCCCTGCCTTTTTTTGGATTTTTGGTAAAATTGCTCGCTCTTTTAAGGCTCAGCAAAGTTACTTTAAGATCACTATAGGCTGCCGGCTGACCGGGTTGTAACAGTGCAGGCCCGCTGCCGGTCTTTGTTTTTCCCTCTGAAGGGGTTACCCCAAACCCAATCAATCCGATATTGAAACTTAATATCAAAATCAGAAACCATAGTTTGTTTGCTTGCAGCGTATTCATTTTAATTATGTTCCTTTTTTTTGTTTGCCTGCATTCTTTTGTCATCTGTCTGTTAATAAAAAAACTCTTCAAAATAAGAATTGCAAGGAATAGGCCAGCTTGATCTTAAAAAATAAGCGTTTAATTTTAAATATTTAAAGAGTGACATGTCACTTTCTTTTAATTTTAAACCATTCTTTGGTTCATATGCACCACCATTTTTGGTGCATATGAACCAAAGAATTAAATACAAAGGATTAAACAGCATAGTTGGCATAGGGCAGGCAGGTGTGCTTTTTTTATCTTCTCTGTGGTATTGCAGATTGATTCTATGATTTTTTTGTGAGATTCTTATCAAAAAAACAATAGGATCCAAATCCTGTTGAAAATAGGGGCAGAACCAATATTTTATAAGGAACCATAACGATTATGAAGTGTCGAGTTGTCATATTGATTGTATTATTTTTTTGTATATTTTCAGGAACCCTAATGGCTAAGGAACCTGTGATTGATGAAGATACCCTGTCATTAAAAATAGATTCCGACAAAGATGACTCCGCCATAAAAATGCTTTTTTCCATCTCCGGGTTAAAAAAGAACCTGAACCAGAGGATATCTGAAAAAAAAAGGGCGCTTGAGAAAAGCACATCTGAAACAGAAAAAGGATACTTGAAATTAGAACTGGCCAAACTTGATGAACAGCTCAATGATGCTGCAGCTGATTTTGAACGGATTGCCACAGGGATTGATATCGGGCTGTTCCTTGAAAAAAAAGATGATACCTTTGACTGGAAAGAAGAACTTGTCTCCCTGGTAGAACCTGGAATCAAAGAGATAAAACGGATGACCGTGAATGCCAGGTACAAAACCAAGCTGAAAGATGAGTTGTTTTATTATGAAAACCTGGTTTCATTATCTCACAATGCCACTGAAAATATTGGGGCCTTGATTTCAAAAACAAGTGATCAAGAACTGAAAAAAAATCTGGAAACCCTTCTGCCGGAATGGAAAAGCATTGAGCGACAAATAAAAAACAAGCTGGAAATAGTCAGTATGCAGCTTGCTGAAATAAAGAACGAAGAAAAATCTTTGATTGAATCCTCCCGGATTTCCATAAAAAAATTCTTTCGAACCAGGGGGCTTTATTTGCTTATTGCCGTGCTGGCATGCATTGGTGTTATTTTGTTTTTAAGGATTTCCTCCCGGTTTTTAAGAAAGATGATCCCCGGATATGCTTCAAAGTATAAGCCGTTTCACATCCGGTTGTTTGATCTGGTGTCCAGGATTATGGCCTTGTTCATGACCCTGTTTGTCCTTGTTCTGGTTTTCTATATTTTTGAGGACTGGGTTCTGCTCAGTTTATCCATTATTTTTTTCATGGGCCTTGGATGGGCGGTCAAACATACCCTTCCCCGGTTCTGGCAGCAAAGTCGCCTCATGCTCAACATCGGGGCGGTCAGGGAGGGGGAGCGCATTGTTTACTTAGGGGTTCCCTGGATTGTGAAAAGCATTAACGTTTTCTGTGTTCTTGAGAACCCGTACATGGAAGTAACCCTTCGGCTGCCGATTGAAGAATTTTTCGGTAAAACCTCCCGTCCGTTTCATAAAAGTGAGCCATGGTTTCCCTGTAAAAGAAATGACTGGGTGGTCCTTTCAGACGGAACATGGGGACATGTTACAAGCATTTCCCATGAAATGGTAGAGCTGGTTCAACGTGGCGGTGCAAAAAAAATATATCAAACCATGGATTTCCTTGCCCAGTCCCCCCTGAATCTTTCTGTAAGTTTCAGGCTTAAAGTTTCCTTTGGCATCAGTTATGATATCCAGAAAGAGGCCACGACAAAAGTTCTTGAAATTTTGGAGTCCTTCATCAGTGAAGCCATCCGACAGGAAGGATATGAAAAAAGTCTTTTGAATCTTCGGGTGGAATTTCAGGCGGCGGGCAGCTCATCCCTTGATATTGTGGTGATTGCAGATTTCAAAGGCGACATGGCACCTTTATACAAGCGGTTATCAAGGTCTATCCAGAGATGGTGCGTTGATGCGTGCACCTCAAATAACTGGGAAATCCCGTTCCCGCAGCTGACGATCCATAAATAAAAAAACAAGGGGAGGTTTTTTGGACAGTATCACGATCCATTTTATCCATCACGATGCTTTAACTACGTCGATCAGGCGATAGGTGGCGGTGGCGGCGGCAATTCTCCGCGCTCCAGGGCTTTTCGGGCGGCTTTAACCGGTATGCCAGCCTCACAGGGAACGCCGACTTGACACAGGCCGCACCCATATCCCTCAAATTGATAGGTTTTTTTTACATATTCCCTGGAACGGGCCAGGTGTTCCCTGCATTTTTCCTTGTCATGGCCGGCCACGGTAATGGCACGGGCAGGGCAGCGGTCTATGCATTTGCCACAGGTCCCCTCAGCAAAATAAAGGCAATAGGCTCTATGATCTGCATAGGGCCTTGGGGTTGGCTTGATGGATATTTTTGCCACAACTGATCCGGCTCTCATGGCTTTGCCTTTTGCAGTGATAAGACCGTCGCACAGGCCGAAAGTCCCTAAGCCTGCCGCATGGGCGGCATGGCGTTCAGACCAGGAAGATGCATAGGAAAACCGTTCTGATTTTACAATGGTCCAGTTTGGGACAAGCATGGGGGCAACGGCGGCAACTCCTTTATGTTCAAGGCTTTTGACCACATGGTGTCGCAGGGCCACATTGAATTCTTCACCATAGACCCTGATTCGCGCCCATTCTTCGGAAGGATAGGTTTTGGCTTTGCGGTTGGATTTACGGACCATTTTTCGCTGCGGTAAAATCCACGAGATGACGGTCAGTTGGTCGGCACTGACAATTTCTTCGGGACAATGCTGATTAAAGACTTCCCAGGGCGTCCAGTGGAAAGCACCGACATATTCTTTGTACTGCTGCCAGATCTGATCCGTGCCGGAAGAAAATCCCACCAGGGCCAGATCCCAGGCCGGGTCTTTGTTTTCATTTTGCAGGGTATTTAAGGGGGATGTGGCAATAAAGTCTTGAATTAAATTTTTGACCCAATTTTCGGAAATAGTGATATTTTTTCCCATTCGTATCTCCTGTCCTGTCAGGTTGAACCTGTTTTTCCTCCGTAAAAAAGACACAAGGGGTGGCGGCTTTTTTACGGGGAAACGGTTATCAGATAAAATATCAACCATTGGAACCAGAATGCAAGAATTAATAAATATTTTAAAGCGGCCTGATTTATGGCTGATTATTAAAAAATATGGTATAAGAAATTAACATTTACACAAAAGAGGATTAAAAATGAAAATATGTTTTCCGGTTGAATCAGATAAAGGATTAGACAGCGAAGTGTTCGGCCATTTTGGTTCTGCGCCGCTCTTTGTTGTTTTTGATACAAAAGCAAACTCCGTCAGCACAATTAACAATCAAGACCTGGGCCATGTCCATGGCATGTGCAACCCTTTAAAAGCATTAAATGGAAAAATGGTGGATGCCATTGTTGTCGGCGGGATTGGTGCAGGGGCGATCAATAAATTAAATGAAATGGGCATCAATGTTTACAGAGCCTCAAAGGGCAGTGTTCAAGACAATATCGGATTGTTTGAAGCCCATACATTGTCTGAGATGAGGGTGGAGCATGCCTGTGGCGGTCATGGGGGAGGGTGTGGACACTTATAAGGAGAAAATTATGCATCGGGTTATGATACACCCGGCATCTTACACTTCCTGCCGGGAAGCGGTTGACCGGGCATTTGAACTTTTCCCTCAAAACATTGCCCAAAAAAAAGTTGTGATCAAGCCCAATGTCCTTCGGGCGTCAACCGCTCAAGAGCACATTGTGACAAATCCTGCTTTATTACGGGCAGTGGTTGAAAAAGTTGAAACACTGTCCCCGGCCCGGATTATAGTGGGGGATAACCCTGGGCTGTTCAGCTATGGGGACAACGAGAACAGCTTTGAAAAAACCGGATTAATGGCTGCGGCAAAGGGGTATTACAAAAATCTTGGCAACACCACTCAATCCCTTGCCTTTCATCCTGATTTCATGCCTGAAGTAGTGGTTTCCAAAGAAATTATGGATGCAGATATTTTTATCAGCCTGCCCAAGTTTAAAACCCATGGCCTTACCGTCATGACCGGGGCTGTTAAAAACAGTTACGGAATCCTGCCCGGGGCACAGAAAGCAAGGCTGCACCGGATTGCCGGTACGCCGGCGCGGTTTCATGAGGTGATTGTGGAGGTGTTTCGTCTCCGGGTTCCGGATTTATTCATCATGGATGCTGTGGTGGGTATGGAAGGAAATGGGCCGTCTTCACCTGACCTGAGACATATTGGTTTGATTCTGGCTTCGGATAATGCGGTGGCCATGGATGGCGTTGTTGCAAGAATGATGGGGCTTGATCCCGGAGCGTTGCGGTTTCTTCAAAAAGCCAAGGCCATGGGGCTGGGCGATTTTGATTCTCAAATGGTTCAAATTCATGGTCAGATGCAGGTATTAACTGATTTTAAGCTGCCGCCTTTAGGTGGCGAGGCGATTGCCGGTAACCCAATGATTCAGGAATTGATGAACAACAAGACAAAGGTAAGGCCCAAGGCAGATCCGGAATTTTGCACCGCCTGCGGCGCCTGCATAGACCAGTGTCCGGTTCAGGCGCTCACCATGGAAGAAACCTTTCCTGTTGTGGATGCAAATATCTGTATTACCTGTTTCTGCTGCCAGGAGATCTGCCCGGAAAAGGCAATGACCTTAACCTGATCCTCCGTCTGAATCGTGGATATTGGTTTAAACTTTTATTTGCAGATTAAATTTAGTATCATGACATTATATTAAGGAGTGACCCTGTATGTCTTCAACCAAAAAAACCGGCAGCCTGTCTGTTTCAGAGGCGCTTCGTTTTAAGCAGGATCGGGAAAATACGTATCGGGAGAAGGCCCTCAAGCTTTTTCCCTGGATCTGCGGCCATTGCGGCCGTGAGTTCGACGGCAAACGGCTTCGCGAGCTGACCGTACACCATAAAGACCACAACCATGACAACAATCCTTCCAATGGAAGCAACTGGGAGCTTTTGTGCATTTACTGCCACGATAACGAACATTCACGGGACCAGGTTGCCGATGCCTATGGCCAGGAGGGACCGGACAATTCTTTGGAAAAAGACTTTGTTGATAACCCGTTTGCCGGCCTGGCAGATTTATTGAAAGGCAAACTGCCGGAATAAAAAAGGCATCAGAACAGAACTGCATCATAATATTTTCGGAGAAAAAATGAAAAAAGCATTTGACGGCAAAAAGACAGCAATCCTGGGGACTCAAAAAAACCCTGCTGTTGTAACCGTACAGACACAAGACAGAGTGAAAGAAGTGGAAGCAACTTTTGAAGAAAACGGTTGGGCATATACCATTGAACTGGATCCGGACAAACCTGAAAATATTACAGACCTGGAGATTTTGCTGAACCCGCCGAAAACAAGGGTTGCAGAAAAGAAAGTAGGGCGCAATGAACCCTGTCCCTGCGGAAGTGGTAAAAAGTATAAAAAATGCTGCGGGGAATAAGGGATAGAATCCATAAGGCCATATAAGAGCAGGGCATAGAATTTTAAGTTTGGGGGTTTGTTTTGAGAATCGGTTCAATATGATATTGACATCCAAACAGAGGTGACCCATATGAGCAGTCACAACATTCGCATGGCGCATTCGTGTGCCGAAGAGGCAAGCCAGGCAGTAAAGGAATTTCATGGGGCAGTGGCACAGCCGGACATGGAGCTGGTGATCTTTTTTTGTTCCAGTGAATACGACCTTGATGTACTGGCAGCTCAAATACACCAGCGGTTTGCCGGAGTTCAGGTAGTGGGCTGCACCACGGCCGGGGAAATCGGACCGGCAGGTTATCAAACCCACAGCCTGTCAGGGGTGAGTTTTCCCAGGGGCAGTTGTGTGGCCGTCAGCGGACTGCTGGATCATCTGAACCAATTTGATATTGCAAAGGGCCATGAATTTGCGCAAACCCTGCTGCAGCGCCTTGAAGCAAGAGAACCGGGAGCTATTGCCGACAACAGCTTTGCCTTTATGCTCATCGACGGTTTGTCTATTCGCGAAGAACCCGTGGCACATGCTTTACAATATGCCTTGGGCAAGATCCCCCTGTTCGGCGGTTCTGCAGGAGATGATCTGAAATTTGTCAAGACCGGTATTTATCACGACGGTCGTTTTTATTCAGACAGCACTGCCCTGATTTTGATCAGCACTTCCCTGCCCTTCAGGATGTTCAAGACCCAGCATTTTATTTCCACAGACGAACGGCTGGTTGTCACCCAGGCCGATACCACCGGGCGTATTGTCTTTGAGATTAACGGGCTGCCGGCTGCTGAAGAATATGCGCGGCTTGTGGGAGTTGATGTGAAAGAACTCAATCCCATGCGGTTTGCCGCTTCGCCCGTCGTGGTGATGATCGACGGTACAGACTATGTGCGCTCCATCCAGAAGGCAAATGCCGACGGCAGTCTCACGTTTTTTTGCGCCATTGACGAGGGGCTGGTGTTCAGGGTGGCAAATGGCGTAGACCTTGTGACAAATCTGGAGCAGACATTTGACAAAATTCAGGCGGAAATCGGGTCCCCTCAACTGGTTTTTGGCTGTGACTGCATTTTGCGGAATCTGGAAATTTCCCAGAATGGGTTAAAAGATCGTGTCGGGCAGATTTTTCGGCGCAACAACACCATCGGGTTCAGCACCTATGGTGAACAGTTCCATGGTGTACATGTCAACCAGACACTCACTGGCATCGCCATCGGGTCTGCTTCAAAATCTACATTGGAACCCTCTGATGACTGATCAGAAAAAACCCGGATCCATGGCAAAAGAGCCGGACTTGCCGGCCGAGATCCTACGCCTGAACAAGATCATTCAGTCATTGATGAACCGCGCGGAACGTAACGCCAGCATCCAGGGGTCTGATTTCAACCTGTTTCAGACAGCGATTACTCTTGAGGAGCAGGTCCGCCGCCGAACCGGGGAACTGGAGGCGGCACGGCTGGAAAACGAGAAGATTACCCGTGCCTTGCGTGAAAGTGAAAACCGTAACCGATTGCTGGTTGAAAATTCTCCCATGTGCATCCATGAGATAGATTTGGATGGCAGGATAATCTCCATGAACCTTGCCGGGCTTCGCATGCAGGGCCTCAAAGCCCAAAGCCAGATTATAGGATCTTTATACCTGAAAACCGTCAGTGCTGTTGACCGGGAACGCATCAGAAAATTACTTGCCAGGGCATATGCCGGAGACATCAGTCACTTTGAGTTTAAAGCTGTCGGACCGCAGGAACAGATTCTTAAATCCTGTTTTGTTCCCATCAAGAATAAGGCCGGCAATGTTGAAAAACTGATGGGGATAATGGAGGATATCACTGAGCGCAAGAAAGCTGACGCGCATATCCGGAATTTTGCTTTTTATGACACATTGACACAGCTTCCCAATCGTCGCCTGCTGAACGACCGCCTGGGACAGGCAAAGGCTGCCAGCAAACGCAGCGGCCGGTATGGCGCGGTGATGTTTTTGGATCTGGATAATTTTAAACCGCTCAATGACTTGCATGGACATGATGTGGGCGATTTGCTTCTGATTGAAGTGGCGCATCGCATCCTTTGCTGTGTGCGTGAAATGGATACGGTTGCACGTTTCGGCGGCGATGAGTTCGTGGTGATGCTCAGCGAGCTGGATGTGGACAAAAAACGATCCATTGCCCAGGCCAAAGTTGTTGCAAAAAAGATCCGTTCCGCTCTGGCACACCCTTATCTTTTGCTGTGCAAGCGTGACGGGAAGATAGAAACCACGGTTGAACATCGTTGCACGGCAAGTATCGGTGTGGTTCTGTTTGTTGATCACAAAGCCTGCCAGGAAGATATTCTCAAGTGGGCTGATATGGCCATGTATCAAGCAAAAGAGGACGGGCGAAACAAGGTCCGGTTTTACCGGCAATAGCCACAGGTTTATCCGGAATTTGCCAGAAGCTTCACCGGTTTTGCCTTCATGACCTTCCTCGATGCTGTCAATGCCGTACCCATGCAGATACAGGTGGTTAAAAAAAGAATCATAAAAGAAATCTTCAGGTCAAACAGCCAGTGACTGTCAAAAAAATACCAGGAAATGGCCCTGGAAAATCCGAAACTTAACAGGATGGCAAACAGGGCTGCGGTAAAACCGATAAACCCGAACTCCAGCAAGGTGACGGCACGAATCAGTTTAAAATCCGAGCCCAGAATCTTTAACAGGTTGATCTGGTTTTCATTTTTCCTTGCCTCGTGGCGGGCAATGGAAAAAATGGAGACCAGCCCTGCAGCAATGGCCAGCCAGGCCATAAACCGGATGGACAAGGAGAGCTTGTCTGTAATGGACAAAAGAGTGCCGGCCATCTGGGTGACATCAATGACAGATACATTGGGAAAAGCATCGACAATCGCGTTTTTCAATGCCTGACGCTTGTCGGGCGCCACCTGGGCTATGGCTGCCAGAAAGGTTTTGGGAGCATCATTCAGGACACCGTCCTGGAAAAGCAGGAAAAAATTGGGCGAAAAACTGTTCCACCTTACGGTTCGCAGATTTTTTATCTGTCCGTCAAGGGGGATGCCCTGGATTTCAAACCCGACCCTGTCCCCTAATTTTAAGCCATACTGTTGAGCAAAGGATTTTTCAACAGAGATTTCAAAGGGCAGCGTTGCGTTAAAATCCCAGGGGGTTTGGGACAATGGCTCTCCTTTGACAATGGTTTCAGACAGATCCAGGTGTTGGCGATAGGAAAAATTAAATTCCATGCGCCTTCCTCTGCCCTGACGTCGGGAACCGGCCGAATCAGATCCGGGCAGCCTGTTTTCATCATAAAAGGGGTTCTGGTTTACCGTGAGAATTCTTCCCCTGACCATGGGAGACAGATTGGCAAGCACGGCTTTTTCATGGGTCATGAATTCAATAAACAGCTCCTTTTGTTCATCCTGGATATCCACCAGGAAGAAAACAGGGATTTTCAGACCTTCGGGCCGCATGATCTCATTTTGCAGTCCCTTCTGAACCTGGGGGATGATGGAAATCAAAAAAGCGCCCATGGCAATGGTGACAAAACAGGATAAGGACGACCATTTGTTCCGGAACAGGTTCCTGAATGCAATTCTCCCTACCAGATTCCGGGTGTGGGAAAGATTTTGGCAGCCTGAAAAAATAAGCCAGCCCATGACGGACAAAAATGCCAGAGCCAGAGTAAATCCTGCCGCAAAAATACTCCCGTCCCGCATAGAACCTGCCACCACAACCGAAACAAGGAAAAAAGCAGCAAGCCCCGGCAAAAAACTTGCCGCCTGTCCTAATTTGCGGGACATGGTTTTTTTACGGTTCTCATGGGTTCCCCTGAGCAGCCTCAGGGGTTTTATCCCAAAGATGCTGACAAACACCGGCAGGCAGAAAACAAGGCTGCCGGCCATGCCCATGCCCAGGGCAAGAACCAGTGTGGCTGGATCTGTGGCAAGCCGGATGTGAGCCGGTATCAATCCTTTAAAGATGATGGGAAAAGCAGGTGTCAGGAACAGGGAAAGAAGAATGGAAAGGCAAGACGCCAGGGTGCCGAGCAGGATGAGTTGAAAGCTGATATAAAGGTAGATATCCCAATGCCTGGCCCCGAGGCTCATTAAAATGGCAATCTGTTGTTGCTTTAAGTTCAGATATCCCCGGAACAGGTAGGCTGTGGCAATCCCGGCCAGAAACAGGGCCACAACACTGACCAGTCCCATATACCCGGTAAAATAACCGGCCACCCGGCCCAGCCTCTGGTTTACATCCCTGATGTCATGGATATGAACCCGGGGCCGCCCTGAAGAAGCCTCGGTAAATTTAAGGCCCAGTTTTGCCGTAAGGGCCGGGACATCGGTTTCCCGGTTGAATTTAAAATAATGAGAATACCGGATCCGGCTGCCGAACCGTATCAGTCCCGTTCCTTCCAGTTGCCTGATTCCCATATAGATTTTAGGGGCCAGTTCAATGGCGGTCAAGGATTTGTCAGGATCTGTTATAAAAAAATCCTGGAGAAAAAAAGATTTATTGCCCAGGACAAGAGAGGTGTTGCCGGCTGTTTTATCATTGACGCCAAGGCTATGGGCAGTGTCCCGGGTCATGAACACGCAGGGATTTTTTTGCAGATCCCTGTTGGTGCTTTTGCCTTCAAGTAAAAAACTGCCGTACAAAGGATAGGGTTCATCAATGGCCATGACCTGAATCAGACGGGCATTCCCCCCTGATTTGACCATGGTGTAAAACCGGATGAGCCGGGCCTGGGACGTGTCCGGGCCCAGCACCTCACGGGCCAGAGCCAATTCTTCCGGGGTCAGGGGGCTGTTGGAAGACAAGACCAGATCAGCCGTTAAAATGTCTTTTAAATTTTCATCCAGATGCCGGTTCAAAGAACGGCCAAAGGAATGGATGGCTATAAACCCTGCAAGCCCCAGGGACAGGTTCAGGATGAAAAAAAGGGCAAACCCCCTGTTTTTTACAAGTTCTCTTAATCCCATGCGTATCCAGAGCATCAGATCAGTCTTCCCTGTTCAAGGTTCCTGATCTTCTGGCATCGACGGGCAAGGTTTGGATTATGGGTAACCAGGATCAGAGTTTTATTTTCTTTTTCCACAAGATCGAACAAAAGTTGCGCCACCTTTTCCCCTGTCTCAATATCCAGGTTGCCTGTGGGCTCGTCTGCCAGCAGCAGGGCAGGTCTGATGATCAGGGCTCTTGCAATGGCCACCCGCTGGCATTCCCCACCGCTCAACTGGCCGGGCAAATGATGCCGGCGATCATTGAGTCCGACTTTTTCCAGCATGGCCCGGGTTTGCTCCTGGATATTTTTTTGCCTTAAAATTTCCAGAGGCAGGCTGATATTTTCCAGTGCTGATAAGTGGGGCATGAGATGAAACTGCTGAAAAACAATCCCGATCTTCATGGCCCTGTATTGGGAAAGACGGCTTTCCGTCATGCCGCACAAATTTTGTCCATCCAGGATCACCTGGCCTTTGTCCGGGTTGTCCAATCCTGCAATCAAGGAGAGCAGGGTGGTTTTGCCGCTGCCGGACTGGCCGGTAATGGCAAGGGTCTGTCCCGGGCTCAAGCTAAGGTTGATGTGGGTTAAAACGTCAAGACTGCCGGCTCCAGGCTGTTGAAAAGATTTAAAAACATCTTTGATTTCAAGGATCATAACTGCTCCAGGATGCAGCCCAACACAGTGGCTGCAATGATTTTATGACCGTCCCGGTTGGGGTGGATGCCGTCTGCCTGGTTCAAGGAAGGTCTGCCTGCCACATCTTTTAATAAAAAGGGAATAAAGGGTATCTTGTGTTTGTCTGCCAGAAAAGAAAACACCTCCCGAAAAGCCCTGGCATATTCAGGCCCGTAATTGGGCGGGATTTCCATGCCGGCCAGGATAACCCGGATATTGTTCTGTTTTGCCAGGACAATGGTGGCTTCCAGGTTCCGGGTCATCTCACTGGTGGATAGCCCCCGAAGCCCGTCATTGGCCCCCAGGGCCAGCACCAGGATATTTGGTTTTGCCTTGAGAAACCATTTAAGCCGGGAAAGGGCACTGGCACTTGTAGAACCGCTGATGCTGCCGTTGGTGATGCGGATCCCTTGAAGCCCTTTTTTATTGAGCATCTCCTGGACCAGGGCAGGGTAGGCATGATCCGGGTCCACCCCCAGGCCTGCAGAAAGAGAATCCCCGAGGATCAGTATCTTAATGCCGTTGTCTGTAGCAGACAAAGCGGGTGCAGCGCCTGTCCACAACAGGGCTGCCAAAAGGAAAAACCCGGAGAAAAATAAAGAAAAATGCTTCATGAATTGCAGATCCTTAAGTTTTTATAAAATGACCGTACCATAATATGTACCATGAAATGGATTGTGTAAACCCTGATGTGTGTCATAATCCCCATCTTTTTGGTTGATGTTAAAACAAAGGAACAGATTAAGTAAAACAATGACATTTACTGGAAATCAGGATTTTCCTTTACAAACATAATTTTCCCTGATACCGATTTTAAGGGAGCTGAGAAACGTTATAGAACGGGCAGTCATATTCTGCAGGAAAAGGGTGGTTGACCCGGATCTTTTACCCGCTGAAATGCTTGATTACCATCATCAACGCCATACGAAACAAGACATTCAGGATCATAGTACCGGCAGTCTTTCCATTGACACCCTTTTGATGAAAACTGAAATGCAATTGATTGAAGATGTCCTGAAACAGACAAAAGGAAACAAAACCATGGCTGCAAGAAAGCTTGGTATCAGCCGGTATTCCCTGACCCGCAGGCTGAAAAAAATACAAAAAAAAACCCACCGGCAGGAGACATGAACCGGTTGTTTTTCAATTTATTCCCATGGGCATTGGCCCTGGCCGTAATACTGGTTCCGGCACCGGGCCGTTTCCATGCCAAAGCATACGCCGTCGCCATGGTCACATGGCGTGGCGAAACAATCGCCGAAAATGGGTTTATCCAGGAACTGGACAAAAGCCTCCTTGATATTGCCATAACCAAATACCATGCCGATCAGGACGAGGAAAAACTCAAGGCCGTCATCACACAGATACAGCGCACCCCGGTTGACCTGATATATGTATTTGGAACGATTGCTACCAAAACGGTTCCGGAAAGAATTAAACACACACCGATGGTCTTTAATATTGTCAGCTGGTCGATTGGTTCAGGTATCATTGCCAGCTGAGAAAGCTCTAAAAACAATGCCACCGGCGCCAGCAACAAGGTGTCTGTGGAGCACCAGTTAAAGACTGCTGATATCAACCACCAAGATAGAAACGGCGCAACTCCTTTGCAGTTTGCCGTTCAGAGAAAACAACAGGAAAATATCCCCAATCAATACCATATTATTTAATAATATCTCTATTTATTTGGATAATACCGTTTTACTGCGGATAGAGGAGCGACTTGAAATATACTGCGATACAAATGCGACCGCAAGAAAAGCAAGACCCGCCAAATCCGTATAAAGGCCCGGTTTAATCAAGCAAAGGGCAGCTGCCATCAAAAATAATCTTTCTATCCTGCCGGCTTTATGAACCAACCATCCCACAACAGATGCGGCCAAGGCAATAACACCGATTATCGATGATATTGTTGCCAGAATGATTTTTGGGATGGAACCGACCATCAACAGCTGGGGAGCGTAAATAAACATGTAAGGAACGATAAATGCGGCAAGACCCAGACGGCATGACGTGATGGCTGTTTTCAGAGGATCAGCCCCCGAAATGCCTGCGGCTGCATATGCTGCCAATGCAACGGGGGGCGTAATTGCAGAAATAATTGCAAAATAGAAGATAAAAAAATGGGCAGACAAAGGATGCACTCCGAAAGTCTGGGTCAGAACAGGCACTGTCAGGGATACCTGTATAATATAGGCTGCCACAGTGGGCAGTCCCATACCCAGCAGCAATGAAGTAAACATGGTTAAAATCAGAGTCAAAAGCAAACTTCCCTGGGAAATCATCAGAATAATGGAGTTGAATCGCATACCAAGACCTGTCAGAGTCAAAACGCCAATGATAATTCCGGCGGTTGCACAGGCAATCCCGACCTGCACAGCCCCCTTGGCACCACTTTCAAGGGCAGATAGGATGCGTTTAGGGGTCATTCTGGTTTCCGTGCGGACATAGCTTACCAGGATCGTGATCAGAATTGCCCATAATCCTGCCCGCATGGGGCTGTTACCCTTTATCAGGAGAATCACCAGCACGATTACCGGAAGAATAAACTGAAATCCGTAGACAAGGGTTTTTCGAACCACTGGCAGATCTTCTGCCTTCATGCCTTTCATATCTATCCGCAGGGATTCGAAATGCACCATGGAGAATGCGGACAAATAGTAAAGAAATGCCGGGATCGATGCGGCAGCAGCGACTTCGATATACGGCATGCCCAGGAATTCAGCAATGATGAAGGCCGCTGCACCCATGATAGGGGGCATAAGCTGGCCCCCGGAAGAGGCAACTGATTCAACTGCACCGGAGAACCTGGCACTATATCCTAAACGCTTCATGAGAGGAATAGTGAAAGCGCCGGTGGTAACAACATTTGCGACGGCCGAACCCGACAACATCCCCATGAACCCAGAGGCAAATATCGCTGCTTTTGCAGGGCCTCCCCTGGCTTTACCAAACAGGCCCAAGGAAAGATCGATAAAAAAATCACCCCCTTTGGATTGTTCAAGAAAGGCGGCAAAAATAATGAACATAACGATGAAGGTCGCAGAAACCCCTGCCGGGATTCCCCATATCCCTTCAGTTGTAAAGAAAATATGATCAACAGCCCACATTAGGGAGAAGCCTTGATGACTCAAGATACCCGGAAGATATTGCCCTGTGAACACATAGCCCAGAAACACAGCTGCAATAAGGGGTAGTCCCAAACCCATGTTACGCCTGGCAGCCTCCAGTAAAAGAAGCGTCCCGACACATCCGGCAATAATTTCATATTGACTCAGTGGCGTTACATAGGAATATCGGCTGGCAATTTCACCTGCAAATGCAGCTACATACCCCACGGTTAGAACCGTCAGCAGGATAAGCAGCCAATCATACCAGCGGGGTGAGGCGGCATGTGACTTTCCTCTTATGTCAGTCATTAAGAAAACCAGAATCATGGCGAAAAAAACATGGGTGCTTCGCTGTAAAACCGACTCAAATATACCGAAAATGCCGGTATATAGATGGAAAGCGGCCATGGACCATGCCACAGCAGAGACAAGTGGTTTATATATGGATGATACCATTCAAGAATTCTCCTATCTACTTAAGGGATCAGGATATTATGAACGGTGCCGCCACAGAATCGGGTGACACCGCAGGCACGTTAATTCTGTTTATAAACACCAATTTCCCTGTAATATTTCAGGGCACCCGGATGAAGGGGAACGCCGATGTCCCTGACGGCATATTCAGGTGTCCAGGATTCAACAACCTTGTGAATTGTTACGAATTTATCCTTGTTTTCCAAAAGGGCACGTGTCATGTCATAGACAAGTTTCTCAGGCAAGCTCTTCTGGCAGATTACAACGTTATTTGACCCGATGCACAGGCTGTCTTCATTCTGGCCTTTATATTGGCCGGCAGCGATCATAAAAGCCGAATACCCTTCGTTGAGTTTTTTGAGTTCATCAAATTTTTCCCGGCTCAGGGAGATGAGACGGATACCACCGCTCAGAGATACCGCAGTATCCTGGATTACAGGTGCCGGAACAGTTGTAAAAGGCATAAATGCATCGATATGTCCATCTTTCATCAGCATTGCTGCATCGGCATATGCCAGATGTTCAATTTTAGACATATCACCATAGCTTAACCCGTGGACTTTCAGGATGTTTCTTACAAGAACCTCTCCTGACGTCCCTTTGAGACCCGGTGCGATACGTTTGCCCTTCAGATCTTCAATGGTTTTGATATCACTGTCACCTCGAACCACAATTTGAAGGGGTGAAGGATACAATGCGGCAAGACCTGCTATATTGTTCATAGGCTTAGTAAATTGCTCATTTCCGGAAGCCGCATCGGCATTTGCAAATGAGAAGCTGATCCCTAATGTGTACATCTTTTTATTGACTCCGATAATATTGGCATCCCCTGCTCCCTGCATGACTGACATGTTATATCCGTCAACATGATTCTGAACAATGTCCGCGATAGCCCCTCCCATTGGATACCAGGTTCCTCCGGCCTTCCCTGATGCAATGGTCAGGTTTTCTCCTGCAGATACTGACCATACACAAAGATATAAAAGTACGAACAGAACCAACGAGAGTTTTGTGTAAAACCGATTGTCTTTTTTCATGAAAAGCTCCTTTTAGTAATTCATATTAAAATTTAAAAACTACATTTCCAGATGCTCTTCGGTATTAGTGCAAATCAGATGCCAATTTTTAATCGAATAAAAAACATATATATTACAATATATTACGGAAATTTTTGAAATGATCGTCCGGGGCTCTGTGCGATTAACGCTCTTTTTGGCGAGCGAAAATCGCACAGGGTGTGTTGCAAGGGCAGTTTTCCGGAGATATTTTGGGTCTACAGCCCAGATGGTTGATCAAAACAAGCAGATCCACATTTTCCAGGGACCCGCAATGATATTCCTCGCAGGAGCTATAAAATCAACGTCTGTCGTTAGCTCTGGATGGTTGGGATATCCGGGGCATGGGAAATTGTATTTCAAAATTCCTGCACAATAATCGAGGGTGTTTTCAAAATCCGGACTTACCGCACAATGGTATTGGACATGACCAGGAGGGACATGGGTATCTGGATGCCCATAGCTCGGGCGGTCTTGATATTTACGTACAGATCGAAGAATTCCAGACGGGAAGCCGGGATTTCAGCGGGATCACTCCCCTCCAGGATCTGAATAATCTTGGATCCGGCAAGACGCCCCAATTGGTTGTAGTCCGGAACCAGTCCCAGCAGAATGCTGTGTTCGGTAACCATGCTGGACAGTGATCCGATGGCCGGGATCCGGTATTCAATCAGCCTGGCCCCGAGGTCGGTGCCATGGACCACCATCATGGTGTCTGCCGGTATGAATACTGCATCCACGGTGTTTTCAAGGCCCCTGATAATTTTCTGGACATCAGCACTACAGCAGGGGACTTTGAAATCGATAAGGGAAAAATTAAAGGGCTCTTCCAGTGTTTTGACGATGTCCCGCTGGATTTTTGAATTCTGTTCCAGCGGATTGTAGATCACCCCGAGACGCTTGAAGTTTTTCACCTTTTTCAGGGTGGAGAGTTGATTAATTACCGAAATCTGATTGCTGGCTCCGGTAGCGTTTCCTCCGGGCCGTTCCCAGGATTGGATAATTCCGGACAACACCGGCCGGTTAACGATGTTGAAAACAACGGGTACCGTGTTAAAATGCCGGAGTACTTCCTTGGTCACGGTGGTGCCGTAAGTGTATATTACATCAGGCGGCGCTTTGAGGAGAGAATCGATGATCCGGGTGAGTCGAATTGGATTCTGTGCGGCATCATATTTGTCAACCGCCAAAGGACCTGTCCAGCCGGCCAGAACCTGATAGAGTCCCTCCTCGGCAGCTGTGTCTCCCCGCCAGGTGATCACGGCCAGCTTTTGTTCCTGAGCGGCAGACACAACAGGCATAATAAATATCAGAAACAGACCAATACTCAAGGTCAGAAACAGTGTCTGTCCGGGCCTTGACGAGCATGGGCAGGCAATCATCCGCCTCTCCTCCCTGATTTCAGCTTTTTAATCCGAGGGATAGGGATAAGAACTTGCTTTTTGTTAACCAAACCATAAACAATCCTCCAAAATCCGAATATTATCTCCACCCTGATACAGGTACAACATGTTGTCCCTGTATCAGGGGAACAAATTTATGGCAAGAGAAAAAAATAGAGCTTTTGAAATGAAAAAAGAAACCATATTGATTTTTACCGGAAAAGTTTACAAACTTCAAATTTGAGCTGATTTTGAGCATAGTCCACCGGTGATTCCTCAACCCAATTTCAAAAAAAATCAATACCATTCATCAAAAACTGGAATCCTGGCGTCTGTCTCATCGCAGACCAATTCAAGGATATAATCTGAAACCTTTTTCGGCGGATCATGATTGCGGACATCCCAGAGATCAAGATGACGTAGTATCTTTTCAATGACGTCAAGTTCATCGATAAAGCTGATAACTCTCATCTGACCCTGACATTTTGGGCATACGAGAGGGTCGACTTCATAGGATATGTTCTCATACTGCACCTCCTACAGTTCTATCTAAACTTTTCTTGTTCATAGGCTGATTGCCATTGATATTTTCCATTGAATCAGGAAAATACAACCATTGATTTTTATCATTACACCTACGACCTTGAAGAAGTCCTTTCTTACGCCAACTTATCACGGTTGATTCAGAAACACCAAGCTGGATACCCATCTGTTTTGAAGTCAACAGCCCTGATTCTTTGAGGCGATCAACAAAACTTTTCAACCCTGCAGAATAACGAGCCCATCGTACGCTATCAGCAGAAAAATCATTGCCGGCCCCACTTTTAAGACCTTGCCGGTTGAGTTTATCGGCAACATGTGAATCTGTATATTTGTTAAACAGCTCATTCATTTTGGTCAACACATGTTGGGGAGTTTTAAGTCCCTGGCAGGCATTCAACGGCAAGGGCAGCTTCAATGTAGTCGTTTTACCACCCCTGTAACGGGTTTGGGCTATTATTTGTTCTTTCTTGACTAAACTTATCATAGATACCGATTGTCCCTCGCATTAATCCGTCTTGACTGAAATCATTGACAATTCGGGTAGTGCTTGATAGAGCCCTCAAGCATTCCTATGCCATAGATTTTTTTACTGTACCAACAGCCAGCTTTAAACTCTTGTATGTGTTTGTCGTTTTATGGCATGAACGACGGGAAGTCATTCATTTCAATGTAACCATGAATCCTACAGCTCAATGGACTGCCCAGCAGATAATAGAAGCATGTCCCTGGAATACAGAACCGAAATATTTATTAAGAGATCATGATGGGATTTATGGTAAAGTTTTCCAACAGCGTATACAAAACATGGGGATAGAAGAAATAAAAACAGCACCCCATAGCCCCTGGCAAAATCCATATTGTGAAAGAATTATCGGTAGTATCCGACGTGATTGTTTAAACCATTTAATTGTGCTTAACAAAAAACATTTAAAAAACATTTTATCAGATTATTTCAAGTATTATCATCACGATAGAACCCACCTTGGCCTTTCAAAAGATACTCCATTTGAACGTCAGGTGCAGTTCGAGCCGGAAAATGGTATATTGATCCCCCTTCCACGGGTTGGAGGGCTTCACCATCGTTATGTGTGGGGCGAAGCTGCGTAATTTTAATTTAGCTGCAATTCTAACATTGCAGATTCTATTAAATATGGAATAAGTCACCCTCGATGCTCATTCTGTCAAGTATTTTCCGGAAAATACTTGACAGAATAGTGCTAATCCCCTATCGTTTCAGCCAAATATAATGATTGGGTGAAAATATGAAAATATCAAAAAAAATAAAAGAGATTATAAACAAGCTGCCGGCAGGGACAACCTTCAAATATCAAGAGCTTGATCTCTCAAATAGTGAGTATGGTGCTGCAACTAAAATAATTGAAAGGCTGATCGCAGAAAAAACAATCAAACGGATATCAAACGGCGTTTTTTATAAACCCAAGAAGACAGTATTTGGTGAATTGAAACCAGGCGAAGAGGCCCTGCTTCGCCCCTATCTCTTTATCGGAAATAATAGGATTGCTTATATAACAGGCACAGCATTATACAACAGGATGGGGTTGACCTCTCAAGTTCCTAAAGATATAAAAGTCGCAAGCAAGGTCAAAGAAATCCGTACCCGGATCGGGAATATAAACGTCAGACGGGTAAAAAGTTATATTAACGTTACAAGTATGAATTACCACCTATTGGAAATTCTTGATGCACTAAAAGATTTTAAACAGATACCGGATCTGAATAGAAAGGTCGCAATAAAGAGATTGATCACCGCTATAACATCATTAAAAAAGAAGGATCTTTTGCGGCTTCTTAAATATGTAAACGAATATCCACCCCGGACCAGGGCATTTTTAGGTGCATTACTGGAAAAAATTAACATGGATTTGGACCTGGATTTTTTAAAACAAAGCTTGAATCCACTGACGGAATATAAATTGGGAATAATACCGGATATACTGTCAACGGCAGAAAAATGGAATATAAAATAATGGGGCTGCACCAAAATAAAGACCTTTTCAGGGATGCAGTTTTAGCGGCATCCCAGCGGTTTGGCATTCCAGAAATCTATATTGAAAAAGATTATTGGGTCACTCTGGTGCTAAATAAAATATTCCATTCAGATATGGCAAATCAAATCGTTTTCAAAGGAGGAACCTGCCTTTCAAAGTGTCATCAAATGATTCAAAGATTTTCAGAAGATATTGATCTGGTTATATTTCGGAATGAAGATGAAAACGATAACCAGCTGAAAAAGAAAATCAGGCAGATCAGTAAAATAGTTGAAGAGATATTACCTGAAATCCCTGTGGAAGGTTTAACCAACAAAAAGGGAAATATCAGAAAAACGGTTCATCAATACGACAAGTGTTTTGACGGTAACTTTGGGCAGGCAAGAGAACAATTGATACTTGAGACCACTTGGCTTGGGAATTATGAACCTTTTACAATTGAAAACGTTGGCAGTTATATTCTGGATCTTATGCACCAGACAGGACAGGAAACATTGATCCAAGAATATGGTCTTCAGTCATTCAAAGTTCAGTCGTTAAGCATCGAACGGACATTTTGTGAAAAAATAATGAGTTTGGTCCGCTTCTCACGAATGGATGAGCCATATCCGGCCCTATCAGATAAAATCAGGCATATATACGACCTTGATCAAAGGTTGAAGAATGAATCAGTAATTTCATTTTTCAACAGCGGTAGTTTTTCTAAAATGCTGCAAAAGGTTGGTGAAGACGATTTCATTAGTTATAAAAACAACAATGCATGGTTGAAAGATCACCCCTGTTCAGCCATTATCTTTAAAGATCCAGAAATGACTTGGAAACGTATTCAAAACACCTACAGAACTATCTTTAAAGATTTGGTTATTGGTGACCTGCCGAATGAAAGTAATTTGATTGCAACACTTCAAAAAATCGAAAGTCGAATAAAAGTGTTTGACTGGAAAATTTGAGCCAACCAAAAAATGATCCGGATTGCACCGGTTATTTTCATGTTTTTGAACACATAAATATTTAGAAGTTTATATGAGTCCAACCTTAAAAACGAAACGACTGATATTAAAACCACTTTCGATTTCTGATCAAGATGCTATGGTTGATATGATCATGTCGGATATGGATGTGATGTGCTGGCTGCCATGCTCTGAGCAGGCTTTAACCCCTGACGGGCAGCGGGAGGTTGCAATGGCTTATATAATAGATTTTATTAAGCCCTGGGATGAATTCGGGTATGGTATCTGGGCGGTTTGCATTGGAGAGGCTGAACTGGGAACACTTGGGGATTTTATTGGCTACTGCGGCTTTATTCCCGAACAAATTGAGGGGGCAGGGCCGGAAATTGCCTTTGCTATGGGAAAATCCATGTGGGGTAAAGGGCTGGCAACAGAAGCCTTGACGGCATGCCTGGACTGGATTTTTATCAGGCCGAAAATTTCCTGTTTATATGCAGTAACGGATAAGGAGAACATTGCATCCCGCAGTGTCATGGAAAAGATCGGGATGAGATATGAAAAAGATGTCGACCTTTATGATTCTGTCGCCAAGGAAGGTGGTCTGCTTCCCCTTTATTCTATCAACCGCGAGGTATATCTTCGAGAAAAGTAAGCCTGACTTGAAGGAAAGGTATTCTGAATTCCAACAAGTAAAATACTGCGGCGGCATAGATAAAAAAAATCAAAACAAAGATGGGCTGTTCTTTGTGGCAAAAAGGCGGCAGCAAATTATCGGTACAGTTATGGCCGGGTATGACGGCCAAAGGGGATGGATATATTCAATTGCAGTCCATCCGAAACATCAAAAGCAAGGAATTGGCTCCGAGTTGCTTTTGTTTGCATTCACCGACAATGCCCCGTTTCTTCGAGAGTGCGACTACAGTTTTCCTGGCAAGATCAGCTTTTATGTAAAATACGGCTATGCACCCGGTGATGCGGGTGTGGCCCACACAAGGAGACGCGATGAAAACCAACGAACTATCAACGTGCTTTTGCACAAACAAGGTTGATGAATGCCGTGAATTTTATAAAATCAATTTTTCAGCAAAGGCAATTTTTGACTGCGGGTGGTATGTCAATTTGAGCATAGGTGGAAATGGTCCGTCAATCCAATTCATGCGACCGCAAGGTGATATGCCGACATTTGGTGGTGCAGGGGTTATGCTCAATTTCAAGGTTGCTGGTGGGGACGGCGAGGACCGTGCGGCTCTCAAGCTGGGCGGTTATAGGGATGATGGAATTGGAGAATGATATGAAAAATGAAAAACCAGATGAGAGTGATTGTTTGGGGCGTTCGGCTGAAAGGTTTATAGAAAAAACCATGAAAGAAAAAAGGGGTTGGCAATTGTGCAAAGATGGTCCGGAAGCTTATGAAAAATATATCGTTCCTGCTTTTAGCGGCGCCTGGGCACAGGATATTGTACAACGGGCAGCTTTGCGTAAAGGCGATAGGGTCCTTGATGTCGGATGTGGTACAGGTATTGTATCCCGGTATGCTTTTAAATCTCTGGGCAAATCCATCCACATTACTGGTGTTGATATAAACAAGACAGTGATCGAAAAAGCCCGTGAAATATGTCTGCAAAATGTGATACCAATTGAATGGAAGCAAGCTAATTCGGAGGCACTACCCTTTTCTGATGCCAAGTTTAATGTTGTATTATGTCAGCAAGGGCTGCAATATTTTTCAGATCAACCCTGTGCACTCACAGAAATAAATCGTGTCCTTGTCCCCCAGGGTCGAATAATTTTTAGTGTTTGGCGATCATTAGAATATTTTCCATTTTATTCTGCATTGCATAGCGCACTTGAGAAGTATGTGAGTGAGAAAGCAGCTTTGATGCTGTCATCTGCATTTGCCTTAGGTGATCCTGTACAGTTGAGGGGGCTGTTTGAATCCGCGGGGTTTAAATATATTGATATATGTTTAATTATCAAACAAATGCGTTATTCACCTTTGGAAGAGTTTCTTGTTGGTGGTTTTATTGCATCACCGTTTGCGGATGATATTTTGGCGTTAGACAAATCAAAAAGTGAGAAAATGTTTCAGGAGATCCGGAACTCTGTATCAAACTATATGGATGATCATGGTCTTGCAGCTCCCATGGAATGTTATGTTGTCTCAGCTGTAAAATAGACAAAACCCATTATGTGTGAAATTAATGATTATTGACGGAGATTTCTTGAAATTAAAACGCTGAAATCTAATAATTCAATCGTATAACAAGACGTTCCTTTGAAAATAGTTTCCGCTGTGCGCCAACAAGTCTGGTGAACGCACATCATAAAGGAGTCAAGGCATGATAGCCGTCTGATCTTAACGGTTCTTGCCTCAAGGTTTCCATAAAGCAGGATCCATGTATCCGTTATAGTGATGTATCATACACCCAGTGAACACCATGGGATAAGGCAGCGGCAACAAAAGCCGCCGGGATGGAGGTATGCCCATGGTTTCCTTTGTTCCTTTTTTGTTGGGCCGATATCAAAATATGCTTCTCACAGGGATGAAAAATGGTTTTTCCGTAGTTGATGATTGCAGGCTATTTTTTTTGCGAAGCGACTGCCAATCGAAACATTCCGTTTGGCCGGCCGATGGGTGTTCTTCTGTCTTATTCGGATAAAAACGATTTTTCTATCTGTTCAGGGTTCAAATGCCTGATCAGTTTCAACCCCCTCTTTTAGTCAAATCAGTTGCAAATCAACTCTCTCAGTGATATACAGATACGCCCCGGGTCCGGCAACAGGTGCAGGAAGGCAAAACCACCGGCGGTTCAGACACCGGCCGGAACCGTAGCAATTGGCACAGATTGTAAGTTTTCAGGAGCGGATATCCATGCGGATCATTTTTGTGTTTCCCCCCAGGGCCAGTGCAACCTATGCGCCCCTCGGCATTGCGTCATTGACCCCCTTTATTGAACAAACAGTGCCGGCCGCATCGGTTGACATGGTGGATTTGAATATTGAAACCTGGATTCACCTGGCCCAGGGTGATCCCCAGGGACAGGCGCTTCTCGATTTTCTCCAGGGCAGGACAGGAAATTTTCTTGATGCACAGGAAACCCGATTTCACAAGGTTGTCTGGGACAGGCTCCGGCAGCAGATGTGCGAACTATCCGTTCAAGCAAAACACTATGCACAAACAGGGGAGATAGGCCGCGGATACGATGTCATTCTCAAGGCACAGGTTGAGCGCATCATGGCACTTGACCCTGAACTTGTCGGATTTTCAGTGCTGTTTCCCGAGCAGGTGCCTTTTGCAGCTGCCCTTGCAAGGGCGGTAAAGCAGGCTGCCGGGGCTTTTGCAGTCAATCCCTCCGCCCGGGCATTGAAAGTAGTGATGGGCGGGGCCATGATGTCTGCACTCTCGGTCCGGGATCTTCTTACTGCGTGTCCGGGTATTGATGCTGTTGTCTGTGGAGAGGGAGAAATGGCTGCTGCTGCCCTTGCCTCCGGGGTGGACTGGTCACTGGTTCCGGGGCTGGTTTACAAAACTTTATCCGGGATTGTGGAAAATCCAAAATCCCAGACCATGTCATTGAAATCTTTACCTGCACCGGATTTTACCCGTCTTCCCCTGCACCTTTACTTTAACCCTGTCTCTGTCCTGCCCGTACTCTTTTCCCGTGGGTGCCTGTGGCGCAAGTGCCGGTTCTGTGCACATAATTTTTCCTTTGCAGGATATCGGAAAAAAGGCATCCGTGCCTTTGTCGATGAATTGGAGGGGTATTATGTCAGAATGGGGGTCTGTCATTTTTATTCTGCTGACGAGTATATTGCCCCCCTGGACATGGATGCCATTGCCGGGGAGATCCTGGCCAGGGGATTGAAGATTTCATACCAGGTGCTGGGGAAACCGACACAGGAGTATACCCGGGCCCGCATGGCCCTGTGGTCAGCGTCAGGCTGCCGGTGGATCGGCTGGGGAGTTGAAAGCGGTTCTCAGCGGCTCCTTGATTTGATCAACAAGGGAACCTGTGTCACGGTTATCGAACAGGTACTCAAGGCTTCGGCAGAAGCTGGAATCTCCAATCTGCCCATGATGATCTTTGGTCTGCCCACAAGTTGTGAAAAGGATTTGGCAGATACCATAGGGTTTTTGGACCGTATTTATGATGCTGCAGATGCCTTGTCAGCCAGCTCATTTGTTCTGTTTGAGGGAACTCATTTTGCCCGCAACGCCCGCAAGTATAACCTGCATGTGGACAGTCCCCATGAGCTGCTGCAGGTGGAGGGAAAACCAGTCCACAGCCGGCGGCTCAAATTCAGGGAAATTTCTTTTGACGGCTCCCTGCGGGTGTCCAGAGGCAATCTTGAAGTTTCGGAATGGATTCGTCACCGACGCTGGCTGGGGGATATCCCCCTTCTGGAGCAGCTGCCCAGTGAGCATTATCTTCTTCATGTTTCCGGCTTCAGGCAGTTGCTGCCTGCCTGACAGGGTGTTTTCAAAAGGGTGTATTTCCGGATCAGGCCCGGGAAATAAATTTTTTTGTTTCCGTATTGACCTTGATCATTTCCCCGGCCTCAAGATATTCAGGGATCTGAATCTCAACGCCGTTTGAAAGGGTTGCAGGCTTTGTCTTTGCTGTAGCACTTGCTCCCTTGATGCCGGGAGCTGTCTGGGATATTTCAAAAACAAGGGCATTTGGAATTTCAATGGAAACCATGTGTTCATCAATGATAAGGGCAATAATGCCTTCCATGCCATCGGTAATCCAGACAAGTTCATCTTCGATTGCATCGGTTTCTATCATGTACTGGGAATATTCCTGGCTGTCCATGAAGACATGGAGGGCGCCGTCGGGATATAAATATTGGACAGGTCTTCTCAACAGAGCCACTTCATTGAGCATGTCATTTCCCTTATAGCTTTCTTCATATTTCTGCCGGGTTTTAATGTTCTTGAATCTGACCTTGTAAAGGGTTACAGCTCCTCTTGCCGATGGGGATTTTACATCAATATGTTTAACCATGTAAGCGTCATTGTTTATCTCCACAACATTGCCTTTTTTTAAATCACAAGCCTTGGGCATTTTTTTCTCCTGAAAGTTTTTTTAAAAAAATATCAATACCACTCAAAAAAGAAATTTTAAAGCTTAAGCCTTAAAAAAAAATGATATTGCAATGAATTCAGGAGACATGGTACGTAATCTACATTTAATTCAAATAAAAACTTTCTGGCGGATAAGCCGCAGAGGATAGTTCCCGGCATATGCTTTGTCAGGCAACAAGACAAAAAAGTTTTCCAATAGAGAATTCAGAGTGGGATGCGTTCCCGTGGAAAGACATACCATCCGAGCTGATCCAAAACCACATGGGGAAAAAACCGGATCATTTTCCCAAGGCAGAGGTGAAGATTGTCTACGACAACATGGCTGTATGCGTGATGTTTCAAGTCCGGGACAGATACGTTCGTGCCACAGCCGCATCCCATCAGGCGGAGGTTTATAAGGACAGCTGTGTTGAATTCTTCTTTACTCCTGGTCCTGACGTGTCCAAAGGATACTTTAATCTTGAGATGACTACCCCCAGTCATTTGGCATATTACGATTCCAGTGACGGACGGCAGGATCCACGCGCAGTGAATTGAAATAAAGTTTTTAGGAGCGATTTTTAGGGAGGGCAAACCATGGAAGTGATACAGCAGCATGAATTCATGCGTCTTGAAACAGAAGGCAAAAAAGCCTGGGTAACCTTTACCCGTGAGGGCAGCCTTAATGCCATGAACACTGCGTGTACCGTTCAAATTCTGGAAATCCTTGATTCCCGGTCTGGGAACATGGCGGCTGCCGCGTTATATTGGTTGGGGACGGGCCAAAAAGATGGTCCTGGGCGGTCAGAATATCCAGGGAGAAGAAGCCATGAGAATAGGTCTTGTCGATCATATTGTTCCTCAAGACGATTTTTTTTCCCATCTGGATGCAGTGGCGCAAACATACCTGATGGCCTGTTCCACTGGAAACCGCATGAGCAAACAAATGGTGAATCATGCCTTTGATATGGTCTATGATGAAGTCCTTTCAACCTATTTTCGATTGCAGGAATTCTCCCAGTCCAGCCTGGATGCTAAAGAGGCAAAACGGGCGTACTTGGCAAAAGAGATGCCGCAGTGGCAGTAAAGGCGTTAGAGTGAATCCCGTCTGTTCTCCGGACCATGGCTGAGCCTTTTCATTGCGGCCTGAAACGACAAAAGGCGGTACAAAATGAAATGGATTTTTTTTATTGTGGTGGATTCTGGAAGTTAACACTGCCCATCTTGAATTATCATATTCAAGGATTATATTCCAAGACAGGTTTTTTAAACCACTGCATGTTCAGTCTTTAACAAAGCGAGGAAATCATATGGGAAACCCTAAAGAAATCAATAGAAGCATAGTGCTTGCATCCCGCCCTGTCGGCGCCCCGACCAGGGAAAATTTTCAAATCCACACAGCACCGATCCCTTTACCGGAAAAAGGACAGGTTCTGTTACGGACCATTTTTTTATCCCTTGATCCCTATATGAGGGGACGGATGAGCGATGCCCCGTCCTATGCAGCCCCTGTCGGGATTAATGATGTCATGGTCGGTGCAACGGTTTCTATGGTTGAAACATCCCGGCACCCTGAGTTCAAAGAGGGTGAGTGGGTTCTCGGGTACAGCGGCTGGCAGGATTATGCGCTGTCAGATGGCACAGGTCTGGTCCGGTTGGGCAAAACCCCTGAAAACCCCTCCTATGCACTGGGGATACTGGGCATGCCGGGATTTACCGCTTATATGGGGTTATTGGACATTGGCCAGCCAAAGCAAGGCGAGACCCTGGTGGTGGCGGCTGCTACAGGACCGGTCGGTGCGACAGTCGGCCAGATCGGCAAGATGAAAGGGTGCCGTGTCATCGGTGTTGCCGGCAGCAGTGAAAAATGCAAACATGCAAAACAGGTTCTGGGATTTGATGAGTGTCTTAATCATAAATCCCCTGAGTTTGCCAAACAACTCAGGCAGGCGTGTCCAAAGGGAATTGATATCTATTTTGAGAGTGTGGGCGGATTGGTATTTGATGCTGTCCTGCCGTTGCTTAATGTAAAAGCAAGAATTCCTTTGTGCGGGCTTATTTCCCGGTACAATGCCACACAACTGCCTGACGGACCGGATCGCCTGTCTGTTCTCATGGGCACTATTTTAGTCAAACGCATAAAAGTTCAGGGATTTATTATTTTTGATGATTATGGGCATCGTTATACTGACTTTGCAAAAGAGATGTCTTCCTGGCTGAAGGCAGGACAGATCAAATACCGGGAGCACCTGGTTGAAGCGCTGGAGAAAGCGCCGGAAGCATTTATCGGCATGCTGGAAGGGCAAAATTTTGGAAAATTGGTTGTCCGGGTAAATGATGTACCATAATTGGGTGTATTTAAAAAAGATATTTTAAGTCAAGTGTGGTATAAGCCTTGGGGCTGCTGACCCTCTAAAAATTATAAGAACATTCAGGAAATTTTATGTCATTTGATGAACTTGGCCTTAGGGTTGAACTGCTTAAAGCGGTTAAATCCAAGGGGTATACCAGCCCCACCCCTATTCAGATCCGGGTCATTCCGGCAATTCTTGACGGACGGGACATTTTTGCCCGGGCCCAGACCGGAACGGGAAAAACAGATGCATTTGCCCTCCCGCTGGTTGAAATTCTGGGCCGACAGAACACTAAACACCGACATCCTGCAGCCCTTGTCCTGGCACCGACCCGGGAACTTGCACTCCAGGTGGGAGAGAGCATCAAATCCTATGCAAGGACGGTATCCATCCGATGCACCGTGGTTTACGGCGGGGTGAATATAGGGCCCCAGATCGACCGGCTCAAGCGCGGCATTGATATCCTTGTGGCTACACCGGGCCGCCTTCTGGACCTGGCAACTTACAGGGATCTGAATCTTTCCAGGATACAATTTCTGGTTTTTGACGAGGCCGACAGAATGCTGGACCTGGGATTCAATGAGGAAATATCCCAGATTCTTGCCCTTGTCCCTACTGAACGCAGGACCATGCTGTTTTCAGCCACCTATACGCAACAGATCCGGAATCTTGCCCAAAGGATGCTGCGAGATCCGGACTATATCGAGGTGACGCCCAGCAGTACAGCAGCAGAGTCGATTGTTCAGAAGGTGCATCTGGTGGACCGGGGAAATAAACGCGCGCTTCTATGCCATCTGATCACCCAGGGGCGCTGGACCCGGATACTGGTCTTTGTCCGCACAAAACACGGGGCAAACAAGCTTACGGAAAAACTGGCCGCAAAAGGGATCAGTGCTGCTGCTCTGCACGGCAACAAGAGCCAGTCTTTCCGAACCCGGACCCTCAAAGAGTTCAAGAACGGTGAGATCCGGACGCTCGTGGCAACAGATGTGGCTGCAAGAGGCCTTGACATCAGCAATCTGCCCTATGTGGTCAATTATGATATGCCAGGGGTGCCTGAAGACTATATTCACCGAATCGGCCGTACCGGCAGGGCGGGTGTTAGCGGTATTGCCGTCTCCCTGGTCAGCCCCGATGAAAAAGCGTATCTGAATGCCATTGAAAAACTGCTGGGGCAAAAAATACCAAGGGAAACGATTGACGGTTTTACAATTGACGGCACAGTTCCGGATTTTGTTTTATTACGCCCCAACAATCCTTCCAGCCAAAAAAAAGCAGACAAAAGCATCAAAGAGCTTGTTGACAAAAGAAAAGCCAAAAAGACGCGTTCAAAACCGGTAAAAGGAATAACCATATCAAAACCCAGATCCAACAGAAAAACTGAAAATGCCGGGAAAAAAATATCAAGAGCACAATCGCGTACCCCAAGAGCACCGAAAAAAGGTGACCCAAGGGGTAGGCGGTAAGCAGGTTCCGTTTTTGATTATCTCAACGCCTATGGATAAACTTTATGTGTCCTGCATCCTGGGGTGCATTTTTTTTCAAATTTGTCTTGCACGGCAATCTATTGTATTCTTTTTATTATAATCGACCTTAATCCCTGTATGGAAGAGAGGCGTTAACGCTTCACAGAAAAGGAGAACTTCATGAAAGAAAAGCATAAAGTTTTAATTATGCGGTGTGCATCTTATAATGCAAAAAAAATTGCAGGGATTATCAAACAGGGTATGGAAGAATTAAATGCGATTCCTTCAGGGAATATTCTTTTAAAACCCAATGTGGTCATCGCTCACAAAAAGTTTTTCCCCCATGCTTTTACCCGGGCCGAGTTTGTTGACGGTGTTATTGCCGCCACTAAAGATATGGCAAAAGAGGTCAAGGAAATCTCAGTGGGTGAGCGATCCGGAATCACCATACCTACCCGTTATAGCTTTAAGCAGGCCGGCTATCTGGAAGTTATTAAAAAACATGGTATTAAAACCTACTATTTTGACGAAACCAAACACGTGCCGTTCAAACTTGAAAAAGATGTCAACCTTCGCAAGAACATGTTTTTCCCTAAACCCATTGTGGACTGTGATTTCCTGATTAATCTGCCAAAATTCAAGGCCCATCCCTGGACTCGCCTCACTTTGAGTTTAAAGAACTTTATCGGGATTCAGGATGACAAACACCGGCTTGTGGATCATAATTCCTTTCTTGAACATAAAATAGCCGATCTTCAGGAGGTCATTCAACCCAAATTTATTGCAATAGATGCCATCACTGCAGGTCAGAAAATGATGTTAACCCCGACTCCGTTTGACATGGGCGCTATTGTGATGGGGACAAATTCTTGTGCTGTGGATACGGTATGTGCCCACATGGTCAATGTTGACCCCAAAGATGTTGTTCACCTGAAATTTTCGTCAGAAAGAGGTTTCGGACCGATAGAACTTGACAAGATAGCGGTTTCGGGAGATTTTCCTTTGGAAGAAATACAGAAAAAAACAAAAAACTTTCAATTTTGCATGGAGCACATCGACAGCTATTTTGATAAATCTCCTAATTTAAGATGTACTGTCGGAACCTTCCCTGAAAAGCATTCACCGGATTACTGCTGGGGAGGATGTCCCGGATCTCTCCAGGAAACCATGCATATCTTCAGGGCCTTTTACCCGGAGATTGAAAAAGAAATGGGTAAAGTCAGGTATGTGGTGGGTAAGGTTGAAGGACCCCTCAACCTGGAGCCGGGTGAAAAAGTAATATTTGCAGGTGACTGTACAAGTTGGGAAGGGGAAATCGATGGAGAACGGGTGACAATTGAAAGTGTTTACAAAACCACATCAGAAGTGGATGAGAAGAAAGCCAAATCAAACGATCTCATAAAGAAGATTATTTTTGCAACCGCCCACGGGTTTTTTAACCGGAAAAGATATATCCGACTGAAAGGATGCCCCACTTCAGTGGCTCAAAACGTCAATTATATATCATTCATGGCAAAAATTCCAAACATCAATTTTGATCCAAGGCTGGTGTTTGGTGTAAACATGGGCTACTGTCAAATGCGGTTCAAACGGTTTTTCAATCACCTGCTGGATTAACCGTTTTGTTGCAAAAAGCGGCATTAGAAAATAAGAACTTTATCCGGTAAGTTGACTTCATAAGGGATCCATAAAAAAACCAGTGCCGTTCATTTCCTGAATGGCACTGGTTTGGGTTGGACAGGTTCTATACAGGAGTTATCCCAAAATTTTTTTCAGATCCCCTTCAGGTGTTCCAATGGGGGTCAGGTTATAGTTTTTAACCAGTACATTCAAGATATTGGGCGTAACAAAAGCCGGCAATGAGGGTCCCAGGTGGATGTCCTTGATGCCAAGGCTCAGCAGGCTGAAAAGAATGGCAACCGCTTTTTGCTCATACTAGGAGAGAATAAAGGACAAGGGCAGTCCATTTACATCCGTATCAAATGCCTTGGTCAGGGCCACGGCAATCTGGACGGCTGAATGGGCATCATTACACTGACCCACATCAAGAAGTCTCGGGATTCCGTTGATATCACCCAGCTGATGTTTGAAAAATTTATACTTGCCGCAGGCCAGGGTGAGGATAATACTGTTGTCCGGTGTTTTTTCAACAAATTCAGTATAATAGTTCCTGGATTTTTTTACGCCGTCACAACCGCCTACCAGGAAGAAATGACCGATGGACCCGTCTTTTACTCCGGCAACAATTTTATCTGCCACCCCCAGAACTGCCTTGTGACCAAACCCCACCAGAATTTCCATGTCCTGACGGTCTTCCGCATAGCCGGGCAGTTCCATGGCCCTGTCAATCAGCGGTCCCAGATTGTTTTTGTTCAAATGCATAAGACCGGGCATTCCAACAGTACCGGAGGTGAAAATGTTTTTCTTGTATTCCTGTTTGGGTTTCTGGATGCAGTTGGAGGTCATGAGAATGGCACCTGGAAAATCGGAAAATTCTTTTTTCTGGTTCTGCCAGGCGGTTCCGTAATGGCCGTAAAAATGGGGGAATCGTTCTTTTAATTTCGGATACCCGTGGGCTGGAAGCATTTCACCATGGGTGTATACATAGATGCCCTTGCCCATACTTGCGTTTAAAACCGCTTCAAGGTCGATGAAGTCATGACCGGATACCAGGATGGCTTTTCCTTTTTTAACACCAAGGGGCACCTTGGTGGGGACGGGATCACCATAAGCCCCGGAATTGCCCAGGCTGAGAAGCTCCATGGCCCGAAGGTTTTTTTCACCGCACTCAAGAACCAGGCCAAGATATGCATTGGCATCCAGGCTTTTGTCTTCAAGGGCTGCAAGACCTCTGTGGACAAATTCATAATTTCCCTCATCTTCCTGGCCATGTTCTGCTGCATGATCGGTATAGGCGGCCATCCCCTTGATACCAAAAAGGAGCATGTGCTGAAGAGATCTTAAATCCGGGTCAATCTCCTGATTCGCCATAAGGCCGTATTGTTTTCCCTGTTTGACCATGCCGTCAAGGGAGGGTTTGAGTTTCAGTGTCAGACTGTCGCTGTCCGATGAAATTGTACCGCCGGCGGCGTTCACACGTTTGATCATTTTGTCCCTCAGAGAAATTGATTCCTGGAGGAGATCTTCAAGCCGGTAGGGATCGAATTCCACATTGGTCAGGGTTGCAAACATGGCCATGCAGGTAAACTGGTTGGTTTGAGAATCACTGATATTTACCTTTCTTCCGGCAACTGCAGCAATGGAGAGCCCTTTAAGGGTATGGATCAAAAAATCCTGAAGTGCTGCAACATCAGGGGTTTTTCCGCAGACACCAACTTTGGTGCACCCTTTGCCGCCCATGGTTTGCTCACATTGGTAGCAGAACATGTCTTTTTCGGTTTTATTTCCAGCACCAAAGGCTTTATTGGCAGACAGTATGGAAGGCAGCAGGGCGGATGCTGCAAGCCCCATGGTGCTTTTTTTAATAAAATTTCGTCTTGATACGGTTTTTTCTTTCATGGCAAATCCCCTTAATTAAATTTAATTTCAACCTTTTTTTATCCATTGGTTTAGAAAGCATCATGCCTGAAAAAACAGGGAGTATCCTTGACCTATGTCAAGTTTTTTGATTTTCTTATCCGCAACCCTTATATTTTTTTTTAAAAAATTGATTTTTATATATCTGAGTGATATATATCTTTTAACTATAAATAAAACCAAGGAGGAAAATGAAAATTAATAAAAGCCGATACGCCATCCTTGGCCTTTTGAGCATGGGCCCCATGTCTGGATATGATATTAAAAAAAAATTTGAAAAAATTGCCTCTAATTTCTGGAATGAAAGCTATGGCCAGATTTATCCGATTTTAAAGCGGTTGAACGCCGAGGGCCTGGCCGTTAAGACAATTGAAAAGCAGATCGGAAAACCGGATCGACATGTGTATGAATTGACCCGACAGGGGCATGAAAAACTGATGGAATGGCTTAAGGAACCGGTTGACCGTCATATCGGGCGCCATGAGATTCTGTTGAAACTTTTTTTTGGCCCCATGATTTCGGTTAACGATAATATTAAACAGATTCAGCAGTTTCAAAAGATTTATGAAAAAGAATTAACAGACCTTAAAACCATAAAGGAAACCATAAAAATGGATCACAACGATCAATCCCATCTGCCCTATTGGCTGATGACGATTCGGTTTGGTGAGCTTGTCAACAAGGCCTTGATACAATGGAGCCGGGAGTCCTGTGCGCTTCTGGAAAAAATGAATGACTGAAAGATTAAATTTAACAACCGGCCCGATTGCCGGACAATTACTGCGGCTTGCAAGCCCTATCATGTTTGGAATGCTCATTTTCACCTTATACCTGTTGACAGACCTGTATTTTGTGGGTCGCCTGGGACCGGATGCCATTGCCGCACTCTCTATTTCCAGTAATGTGTTCTTTGTTCACCTGGGTCTTTCCTTTATCATTGGAACCGGGGCCATGGCGTTGATTGCACAGGCGGTTGGTGCCAATAAGATCAGCCGGGCCAAAAAAGTATTTGAGCAAAGTCTTGTCTTAAGTTTTCTTGTCGGCAGCATGGCTGCCATTACCGGTTTTTTTATTGCCCAGCCGTATATCCGTTTTTTCGGGGGAACCGGAATGACCCTTAAATGGGGAGTGGAGTATTTTCAAATTTATTCGATTTCTCTTTTGTTTTTGCTGATGCTGCATGTTTTCGGTTCCTGCTACCGGGGTATGGGAGATACCAAAACAACCGCCTTGATTCTGCTCCAGTCCCTTGTTTTAAATATAGTTCTTGACCCTGTTTTAATTTTCGGCTTTTTGGGATTTCCCGCTCTGGGTGTTAAAGGCGCAGCTCTTGCATCCTTAATATCCCAGATTTACGGGGTGTTGATTTTTGCCTATCTTGTTTTTATAAAAAAACAGCACATCCATTTAAACGGTCCCTGGACATTGAACCTGGGGATTATTAAGTCAAGTCTTGCCATTGGTCTGCCGTCCGGGCTGGCTTATTTTTTATTGACCGCCAATCTTTTAATTACCTATCGCGTGGTCAGTCCTTATGGGACACAGGCACTGGCAGCGCTCGGGATTGGATTTCGTATCGTGCAGGCCATATATCTTCCCAGTGTCGCCATTGCCGATGCAATGGCGGCCATTGTGGGCCAGAACTATGGTGCAAAAAATCATTTCCGGATTCTTTCCACATTCTGGACCGGGTGGCGCATCAGTTTTTTGGTGATGCTTACAGGAACTCTAGTTTGCTGGATGTTTCCAGGTTTCTTAATCCATATTTTCAGCCAGGATCCCCAGGTGACCCATTATGGGGTGATGTATCTTAAGATCATCTCTCTTGCCAATGGGGTTGTCGGCACTATTTTAACTGTTTCCGCAGTGTTCCAAGGGATCGGAAAAACAACGCCTACACTTATCTGCGCCCTGGCTGACAATGTTTTGTTTGTTGTTTTCGTATTGACATTGCCGGCATATTTCAACTGGGGGGTATCCTCCGTCTGGTGGATCAAGCTTTTGACGGCAGTGACAGAGGTTCTGCTCTGTTCTGCCTGGCTTAAACATACCATCAACAAATGGTCTTTATAATGCATTTGCCATTTCTTGAGACGGATGTATTACAGATTATTGTAAAATGTTTTTTCAAGAGCTTTGACCTGTCGTTTTCTTTTTTTTGATAAGAAAAGCCGGTACAGCGGGTCATCCATGCAGATATCTTTTTGGAGGATATCCCTTTCAAGGATAGACAGTACATGAACAGATACATCACAGGAAGGATATCCTTTGTCATCGATACGGATGGAATCGTCAAGTTTGATTTCAACAATATTATTGATGTCAACCAGTTTTAAATCTCCTTCAGGGGTTAAAACCAGATTGCCGATCCCTGCAAGGTCTGGAATATATCCTTTCTGGGAGATCATCTGCCGGGTTTTTTTAACAAACCGGGCAATATTCTTCCGGGCCGTTTCGACAACTGACCGGTGTCGGGAAGCCGTCAGCAGTGTTGCATCGAAAAGATTGTTCAGGTAATTTTTACCAAACAATCTCCATGGATCCAGTATTTCTCCTTCAATATATTCCTGAAGACCGCACAGAACAATCTGGTGTGTTCCAGTGCCGGTATAATCAACGATAAACTCTTCAGATTCAGCAATAAGATCAGGACCAAGGGCGTTTAACAAAAGGGTGTATTTTTTTATTTCATTAAAAACAGCTTCTTTAGCTTTAAATCGGTTTCGCAATATCCTGAACATTTTTTTGGGTCTGGCCCTGGGAAACATGAGGATCCCATCTGTCATTTCACCTTGAGTTTCTTTTAAAACATCTTTAGCCAGGAGAACTTCAAAAATATGGGATCTCAGGCCGGAACGATAATATTTGCGGAAAACATAGCGGCCTGAAGTCTTGACAAAGTTCAGTTTTTGAATCTCGTTTCCGGATAGACAGTCCTGATCTCTTATGTCGGTTGTTTGGGTCATTGCATGAAATTTTCAAACAGGGTTGAAACAATTTTCAGTAAATTTATTAAAAAATCCGGACAGGTGTTTATTTTATATTTTTCAGACCAACAATTAATACGCCGATGGTTTTTTTATGGTCTTTTACCGGTATTGATATCTGTACGGAATAGGTTTGGGTACTGTCATCAAAAGCAAGCGGGCCGATAAACCGGTGGCCGTCACCGCCATTGTAGCTTTTAATAAATTTATCCTCATCCCCCTGCCAGTAATCCGTTGTTTTTGGGTATTCGCCAACCACTGCACCCTGTCGGTCACATAAAATCGCTTCAACATAAAGCTGTGCTGTCATATTGTTGGACTGCATTTTTTTTTGTAAAAATTGACCAACTGAATTGGTTTGCAGACTTAGAGCAAAGTCATTGTTTGTCCCGGATAACCACTCTTTGTCAATTTTTTTTATATCGTCTAAGGGCATATTTTTTTGATTCTGATTATTGACGCCGGCAATAATCACCGGGTCAACCACCCATTTTTGCAATTTTTCACTATGGGTTTTAATAATGGATTTCATTCGTCCGGATAGTTTTGCCGGGGATGAATTCAGCTCTTGACCGGTTGCTGAGGCACAAAAAGCCAAACTTTCGAAACCCGTTAAAACAATTATGGCTAAAAAAAATATTGGCAGGGTAATGATTTTCACATCCAATTTTTTGATTTTCATATGAAAAATCCTTGTGTAAGTTATGGAATCAAAGTATCAGCAGATATCTTAAAAAAAAATCCGACATCCCGGAATGAAAAAAATTACAATTATATGACATTAAGATACTGGCGATCAACCATTAAACTGATACTGCAATGATACTGAATCGATGTGTAAAAATCAATACGTTATTGGCAAGCATCTGTGTTTTGATGCAGTATCCCAAAGGGTGACGGCTGTTAATAAAACCAGGCAAAGGTAAAAAGAACTTTACGGATCATATCTTATTCATTAGAATACATGGCTAAACGCAATAATAATAGGTGATTCTTATGGCCATGCCCTCAAAGAAAACAACATATTCCATTCAAGTTGTCGTTATTCTGGCCATATTTTTCTTTGTCTTGTTTAACCTGGTCTTCAAACTGATTATTGATTTAAGATCTGAATCGTTAAAGAAAAAAGCTGAACAGATTGAAAAAGATAGAATAAAACAAGAATTTATTGCACATATTGATGACCGATACGCCCAGCTTTTGAAATTATATGCTGCAAAAGAATACGAAAAAGTCATAGAGATCATAAAGGTGTTCAACAAATATGAAAAATCAGATTATAAAAATCTGCCGGAAATAAAAAAAGAAATCCGGTTGTTTTACCTAAAGAAAAAACTTGATTTTATTCCAAAGATTCATTTGGACGACTATATGAAGTTGTCAAAAGACATTGATATTGTGGAAGATGACTCAACAGAGGTGTTTATCCGGACACCCAGATACGGCCAGTATTTTTATACCTCAGATTTCCCCATTCTGCTTGAAGGTGTTGCCTTGTCAATTGCCGGTGATTTTTCTGATGGAATTGTCTGGACCAGCAATATTGACGGAGTGCTGGGCAAGGGGGGGAAAATTGAGGTTCGCCTTTCCATTGGTGAACATCAAATCACTGCCACCGGAACCAATGGCGTGACAACCGGTACCATGAAAACCCGGATTTATATTGAAAAAGATCCTGATTTTTTAAAAAAGTATATAAAAAAATAATCTATTCCTTGTCCCATGGGGAATGAAACACAACCAGCGGATGAAACAGATTTAACCAAGGCAAAGGATCAGAAAATGGATAAAATTCTTATCATTGATGATGAAGCTCCCATAAGAAAGATGCTCAAGATTCTGTTTGAAAAGAATGGCTATGACGTCATGGAGGCCCGGGACGGCGTTCAGGCAGTGAAGGTGTTCAAAGAACTTGGGGCTGATCTGATTATTACAGACCTTATCATGCCGGAAAAAGAAGGCCTGGAAACCATAAAAGAAATAAGAAAACTAAACCCTGATGCAAAAATAATAGCCATATCCGGCGGTGGACTTGTTAACCCTGAGATGTATTTGGGCCTTGCAAAAAAATTAGGCGCGCACTGTTCATTTTCCAAACCGCTTGATAATAAAGCCCTCCTTTTGACGGTGAAAAACTTATTGGCCCAATAAGTATGGCAAAATTTTAATAATTGCACTGCGTTGAATCATGAAACTGTTCTTACAATAAAGTCTTAATTCCAATGAACTTATGCTGTTTGACAGCGTTGTGCAAGCGGTTAAAACGTGATAATTAATACTCATTTGCTGCATCATTGTGATTCATAAGGAAACAGATATGGAAGAATCAAGTATCCTTAAGGCCCAGGATATTTTTAAGCGGTTGTCTGCAAATATTGAAACGGTCATTAAAGGTCAGAAAGACTGTATCCGGTATATCCTTGCCGGATTTGCCAGCGGCGGTCATATCCTTTTACAGGATAATCCCGGCACAGGAAAAACCACCCTTGCCAAGGCATTGGCAAAAAGTATTGATGCCCATTTCAAACGGATCCAGTTTACACCGGATCTGTTGCCGTCCGATATTCTGGGGGTTTCAATTTTTGACCCGACCCAAAAGGTCTTTAAGCTTCACAAGGGTCCTGTGTTTACCCATATTCTCCTGGCAGATGAGATCAACCGGGCATCGCCGAGAACCCAATCGGCTTTGCTGGAAGCCATGGCAGAAGGGCAGGTGAGTATTGACGGCAATCTGTTAAGCCTGGACGATTTGTTCTTTGTCATTGCCACCCAGAATCCTGTTGAATCCAGGGGAACCTATCCGCTTCCAGAGGCTCAGATGGACCGGTTTGCCATGCAGCTGAAACTTGGATATGTGGCAAAAGAAGATGAGGTGGCAATATTGTCAGAGCAAAGACTAAACCATCCGATTCACACCATCGCCTCATGTGTCAGTCTGAAAGAAGTTTCAACGCTGCGGGAACAGGTCAACCAGGTTTTTATTTCCAGGGAATTGCAGGACTATATAGTGGATCTTGTCAATGCGACCCGTGAAAAGCCAGGGGTTCTTCTTGGCGCAAGCCCCAGGGCATCAATTGCTTTGATGAAAACAGCTGCTGCGCTTGCCCTTTTTGACAGCCAGGGGTTTGTCACCCCGGATCATATACAGGAGATCGCCATAAGTGTGATTGCCCACAGGCTGGTACTGGATCCTCAGTCCAGGTTCTCCGGTGTGACAGCTCGTTTTGTGGTGGAAGATATCTTAAAATCTATTCCGGTACCAGTATAAGTCCTGTTATGCCGGCAAGGTTTTTATATAAGTCTTATGCCGGGTTTTATACCTTCAGCCGCTGGCGCCGGCGGCATTTTACACCGGCAGGCATGATGGTGGTATTTGCCGTTTTTCTGTCAGGAATACTGGGGTTTAATATTTTAAAAACAACCTTGTACCAGATCATGGCATTTGGTTTTTGCGTCATGACGGTTTCAATGGTGTTAAGCCTGTTTCCGTTTAAATTAAAGGTACGGATTCATCGTGTTCTTCCGGAGTATGCAACTGTTAATGATACTATCTCCTATGAAATAGACATCACAAATTTTTCTACAAAAACTCAAAAAGGACTGATCCTTTATGAAAACATTCAGGACCCGCGACCGGCTTATGAGACCCTGCTATCAAAAAAAGAGCCGTTTGAGCATCTTCGAAATACCTGGGATAGGAAAACTTTATATTACCGGTGGCTGTGGTTGATACGAAAAGCCGGAAAAGCGCAGTTTTTCCCCATTGAACTGCCGGACCTGCCTGCCGGTGAAACCGTAACGGTGATATCAAAGATTGTCCCTCAGTATCGAGGGTATATTCATTTTTCAGGGGTCACTTTTGCACGACCCGATGCCATTGGCCTGTTTAACCGGTTGTTTCACATTAAAAAGGTTCAGCGCCTGCTGGTATTGCCAAAACGGTATCAGCTTGAGACGCCGGATCTTGACTCCACAAGACAATACCATCCGGGCGGTATCAGTCTTGCCGCTTCCATCGGGAATTCCGATGAATTCATGTCTTTGCGCCAATATCGTCCGGGAGATGCCTTAAGAAATATCCATTGGAGAACCTTTGCCAAAACCAATGAGCTGGTGATTAAAGAATTTGAGGATGAATATTTTGTGCGGCATGCGTTAATTCTGGATACGGTTTTAAACTCAGAGGATGAAACGCTTTTTGAAGAAGCTGTCAGTATTGCATCCTCCTATATCACTTCATTGCAGACCCATGAATCCATTCTTGATTTAATGTTTGTGGGGAACCGGATCTACTCGTTCTCGTCCGGCAGGGGGATTGCCCATTCTGAGAAAATGCTTGAAATCATGGCATGCGTTGAACCGTGTGAGGATAAAACGGTTTTTGAACTGATGCCAACTTTAGCGGCAAATATACAACAATTTTCAGGCGCGATTTGTATTTTTTTGGACTGGGACAAGGGACACAAAAAAATTTATCAGTTGTTTAAGCAATCGGCACTACCTGTTTTTATCGTTGTTTTAACAGAGAATAAATTGAAAATGGAAGAAAAAATATTCCAGGATATGATGGTTAGGACCGGTATAAAAGTAGTTGAAAAAGGGCAGATCCAGTCTGCACTGGGAAGAATATGAAAGCACCTCGATTCTATCTGGGTGCTGTTGTTCTGTTCTGGGGATGGCAGGTGCACACCCTGTGGTTGGCCATTGGGTGTGCCGTAATGCTTGAATCCGTCCATATGATTAACACCCGGTTTTGGCTCAAACCGTCTGATTTTAATAAGTTTGTTGATGTCAGTACCATTCTTTTGGCCGGAACCATTGTGACAGCTTTAACCATTGATGCAGAAAAAGCCATTCTGATCCTGTTAAAATGGCTTCCCTTGATTTTTTTCCCCATTATTGCTGCCCAGGAGTTCAGTGCAAATGGTAAAATCGATATCCGATCTTTTTTCCTTGTGGGCAGGAAAAGAGTGAAACTGCAGTTCTATGAAGCCAGAGAAATTGATGTGTCCTATATTTACAGTCTTTTCTGCCTTATTTCCGCAGGCACTGCAAACACAAAAGGATACCTGTTCTATTTTTTTGTTGTTTTGTTTTTTGTCTGGGCATTGTGGCAGGTCCGTTCAAGACGGATGTCAGCTTTTTTATGGGCAGCAGGCATTCTGGCTGCAGTGATTCTCGGGTACCAGGGCCAGAAGACCATCCGGCTCACAAGCATGAGAATCAACCAATGGATAATGGAATATTATGCTGATTATTATTCGGTTAATCCGTTTAAAACATCAACTGCTCTGGGTGATATCGGAAAGCTTAAGTTTTATGATAAAATAGTTTTAAGGGTGTTGTTTGAAGATGTTGTTCCCAATAAAACCTATCTGCTCCAATCGGCAACCTATAATCGATTTGCCGTATCAAACTGGTTTGCCAGGTTTAAATTTGAATCCATTGTGCCATCTTTAGACAACACCTTCTGGCAGGTGAACCCGTTTGAAGAAAATACCGGCAAAATGACGGTTTACTTCAGACTTATAAGAAACAAAGCTGTTTTGAGCCTGCCGCCCGGCGTGGTCAGCATATCCCAAATGAAGGCAGGTGCCTGCGAGAAAAACGCGCTGCAGTCTATCCGGATAGAAGACGGACCCGCCCTGATCAAGAGTATTGTCTCCTATACCGGGAAACTGTCATATGATGCGAAACCCGATGCCCATGATGTTCTGGTTCCTAAAAAAGAACTGTTGGGCATTGCAGAGATAACCAAAGAACTTGGACTTGAAAATAAGTCGGAACAAGAGATTTTGAAAATTGTTAAACACTATTTTTTAACACGCTTTACCTATTCATTGGATTTAAAAGGCAAAGAAACATATACCACACCGCTGCAAAACTTTTTACACCATACCAAAGCTGGGCATTGTGAGTTTTTTGCTACGGCAACCGCACTTATTTTAAGGCAGGCCAACATACCGGCACGCTATGTTACAGGATACATTGCCCACGAATATTCCCGGATGGAAAACTGCCTGATCGTCCGGCAAAAAGATGCCCATGCATGGGTAAAGGTTTATATCAATGGCCAATGGAGAAATTTTGATACCACACCGCCGTCTTTTTTGGAGATAGACAGCCAGGAAATAAAAACTTCTTTGATTACGGATTTTTTTTCATTTATAGGGTTTAAGCTTTCTCAACTCCGACACGAGACCGGGGCAAAACTGATGAATCAATATGGGTTGTGGCTGATTCTGCCGCTGGGAATTTTATTGTTTTTCAGGTTGAGAACGTCCAATAAGATTAAAAGGGCCAGAATGTCAGACACTGCTCTGGAAGGTAAAAAATTAGAGAATCGTGACATCTTGTTTTATCTGATAGAGGACTTGATGTCACAAAAAGGGTTTCCAAGGTATCCATATGAAACCTATTTTTCATGGATTGACCGGATCGGGCACTCCCTTGACAGCAGTGGTATAAACGTTTATCTGCATCCCCTTTTGCTGCTGCACAACCGGTATCGTTTCAGTAAATCAGGGCTCAAAGAAGATGAGAAAAAAAAGTTTAATGCAGATGTAAAAACCCTGTTGGAAAAACTGACAAAAGCATCCTGGGCCAGTTAAAAATTGATTTTTACATCTGCTTGAATAAATATGAATACGATCTTGAGACCAGCTGCGGTTCATCATGCTCCAAAAGTTTAATCACATACTTGCCGGTTATTGATTTGCTGATTTTTGAAATGGATGACACATTGACAATCGTTCCCCTGTGGATTTTCCAGAATTTTTCCGGATCAAGCTCCTGTTCTAGCTCTTTAATGGTTTTCCGGATCAATGATTCATTTTTACAAGTGATCACCAGGGTGTATTTGTCAGATGATTTAAATAACAAGACATCATCTATGGGAATCAATCGGATTGAATCGCCATGCTGTGCACGGATCCATTGCAGAAAAGGCGTGGTATTTTTTTTGAGCAGTGTTTTTTCAAGCTGTTGCAATAAAGGGGCAATATCGGGCCGGGGTGGGGCCGGGGTTGAAATGTGCCGTTTGCACCGTTCTATACTGGTCAGCAGCCGCTCTTTTCTAACCGGTTTGAGGAGATAATCAAGGGCTTCGTTTTCAAAGGCTTCAATGGCATATTGGTCATAGGCGGTAATAAAAACAATGGCACACTGGCAAAAAATCTGCCGGGCCACCTCAATGCCGGTCAGCCCCGGCATATTGATATCTAAAAATACGATATCCGGGGACAGGGTATGAACCAGTTCCAAGGTCTGGGGCCCATTTTCCGATTCCCCGGAAATGATCAGCTCAGGCCAGAGCTGATCCAGCAATTTGATCAGATGACGTCTTAATTCTTTTTCATCATCTGCTATGATGGCTGTGATCTGTTGCATAGGGTATCTCCACGATGGCCTTAAGGCCGATTGGGCTCATGTCCTCAAAACACAGGGAGGCCGCGTCGCCATACAGTGCCTTTAATCTTTTTTTGATATTGCCGGTCCCCACCCCTGATGCGGACTTTTCCTGGATTCCCATGCCGGTGTCGGCAACTTCAATGGTGAACACATTATGTTTTAAAAAGGCTTTTAGATGAATTTCACCCCCCTCAATTTTGGGTTCAAGCCCATGTTTGATGGCGTTTTCAACAAGGGGCTGGATGATCATGGGTGCAAGTTGCATGTCTAAAAGTGTGTCTGGAATATCAATGTGGTAAGACAGACGGTCTCCCATTCTGATCTTGAAAATATCCAGATAGGTTTTGATCATGTTGATTTCATCTGCAAGACGGTTATAGGGTTTTCTGGACTGGATCAGGGATGTGCGAAGATATTGTGTCAGATTCTCAAGCATTTGTTTGCCTGTTTTTGAATCACTGTCCATCAGACTTAAGATATTGGAAAGGGTGTTAAATAAAAAATGAGGTTCCACCTGCGCCTGGAGAAGTTTTAACTCTGTATTGAGTTTTTCTTTTTCAATGGAAAGGCGTTTTAGTTTTTCGTTATTGGCGGACAGTTTAAACGCTGAATATTTTTCATAAATGACAAAACCAAAGGAAATGATGAATCCAAGAATGATGGCAATAATGATCATCTGAGGCGGTATCTGACCCTTAAGTGCAACAAACTTATGGTGGACGAGATGGCTTGCAAAATAACTTCCTAAAATGGCACCGCCTACAACACAGACAGTCAACAGGATTAACTGTAAAAATGGTTTTTGAGGTTTTAAAAAATGAAAGGCAAAGAGGTTGGGAAGACCAATGGAAAGGCCGATGCATTGCGAAATCAACAGATATTCAATATATATTTTTAAAGAAAAATTTTTTGAAGTCAGCAGCATGAAAACAACGGCAATGGCAAGACTGCAGATGGAAATATATAAGATATCCTTTAACACGTGTCCTAAGGTTAATTTTCGGTATTCAAATAAAATCATCTTCAATCCAATAAAAGTATTAATCCGGCAGGATATATCCTGCCACGGTTCATATAATGTTTCAATCCTTTGATCAAAATCTTCGGGTTAAAAAGAATATTCAATTGCCATCTGAATCTGGTGATCCAGAAATGTTCCAAAGGATGCATTGCTCCCTCCTGTGTTCACCATGCCGGATATCTTAAGTTCCATATGCGCATTCAGATCCCATGAAAAAGAAGAGTAAAGCTGTGACGAGCCGTCATCAAGACAGAAGGTCACCCTTGATACCAGGTCAACGTCATTTATGAGATCATCATTGATATACTGTATCATCAAATAGTTCTGGCGTAAAAAATCAAGGTTGTTGCCGGCAGCCTTTCCCAGCAGCTGGGTGCCATATCCTGATAAGGCTGTCTGAGAGGAATAGAAACTTTTCGCAGTATTCTTAAGCTGATTAAAATGATTCATTTCAGTTGAATCGTATCCCTGTCCATAGTAGAGATACTCAACTGTCATGCTGTCTCCTGATTCAAAGGTATAGCTCATCCCTGCCAGAAGTGTTGCAAAAAGGGTATCAGTATCATTTTTTTTGGCAGTCATATCCCAGGCCAGGGGGCTTTGCATTACCACCGGAAACAGGGCCAGGCTTCCCTGCTGAAGCGTTGCTTCGGCGTAAATAATAATGGCATCCGTCAGGGTTGTTCCCCCGAAAGCGCCCATTTTTGTTTCACGGTGTTCAGTATGGGACAAGATAAGAGAGGCATAGCTTTCATCCCCGGAATAGTCAATTTTCACGGCAAGGGTTTTTTCAAAATCCGATTCATTTAAAGCGCCCTTGTCTGTGTTATAAATCAGTGATGTGGACCATGAAAAATCATGAACAAGGACCAGTTTTAAAAAACCTTTCCCCTCAAGATCCTGAACCAGATTTTTTTTTCCATTATCGCGAAAAAAGGGATTGGAAGGAGAATATAAAAAACTGGGCCCCCATTGCAAATTCTCACATCCGTAAGAGGCAAACAGGTTTTCTTTCAATTGCCGGCGCATTAAAAATTCAATCATTTCAGCTTTTGTGTCGGAACTGCCATGGGTTGCAGCATCAATCGTTCGATTTTTATGTTCAAATGAAAGCCTTGGCCTGGCACTCAACAGCCAGTCGTTATAAATAAGGGACATATCCGGTTTTATGGTAAAGACGATACCGGTGTCCGGAAGCTGTGCAAACCTGTTGCTCGGATTCTGGCTTGACGTTGCAATCTGGTTGAATTCACTTAAGGCGGTTGCCTTGACATTAAGTTCAAATCCTTGATCAAATTTTTGTAAAAAGGGTGTAAAAAACCCGGCAGGCGTTGTTTTTTTGTCATCTGTACCTTCAGCAGCTTGCTGCTGATTGACATCAATGCCAAATGCCGGGGGCAGGACCATGAAAAAAAAAAGAGACAGCAATCCCAACATTAAGATCACTATTTTTAGTCTGGTCATCATATATAGAGCCTCTTATCTTACCAGAAGATTTAAATTAAACGATGATGCGCTTATTTCCCTGATATTGATATTGTTGTAAGCCATGACGGTTTTATCGGTTTTGATCATGGCATTTAAAATGGTCATTTTTGAAACAAACAAACGGTCTTCGCCATTGAGGGGAATGGTATGGTTGTATTCAAAGAAAGCGGTTTTAAACTTCTTTCCCGACAGGGTAAAGAATTCGGCCTTAAGACCGACTTTTCTTTTTTTTGACACCCAGTATCGGATCCTGTCATAGGTGGTTTTTTTATTTTTGGCTTTTAATTCATAAAGAAAACAGGGTTCAGTGTTGAACCGGTCTTCAATAAAGCTTTCAATGGTGTAGTCACCGGCATAATCGGTGGAGGCTATATCCCCGTTAGAAGCACCGCCAAGCAGTTTCTGCCTGGGTGAGATGGGGACGGGCTTGGAAAGACCGGGTTTGATAAACCACATATTCCGGTCTTTCATGAGCAGTTTTCTTCCCTTAACTTTTGATGGGGATTGATAAACAGCAAGACAGGCTGTTCCTTTTACAAATACCTGCAGGCTGTTTTTTTCTATCTTGTCTTTTGATTTGGTTTCAATATCAATATCCCACACAATGCCGGATACATTACCCCTGGAAAGATCGGATTCCTGCAGAAGAGCAATAGCCTTTTCCATAGTTGATTCATTTATTGGTGCGGTATCTGCCCGGACAGGTTGGCTGGGAAGGCAGAGTAAAAGAAGTGTTATAAATATGTTAAGATAGATCATGTGATTTTCCTTTGGTTTAAACATGGGTGAGAGAACTGACAACATTCTGTCTGGCTGCCCGCCTGGCCGGAACAATGGCACTGAAAAGGGCCAGAAGCGTCATAAAAAAGATCAGCTGGGCAATACTTACCGGCAGAAAGTCCACGATCAGCGGTACGGGTGTGCTGTTGCCCGGCGGTGTATAAGAGGGTTGTGCATAAAGGATAACAGCCCAGACAAGGGTATGGATGCAAAGCCCGAAAAGACACCCTGCAAAGCCCAAAAGCCCTCCTTCTGCTGCAAACAAAAGACTGACCCCTCTTCTTTTCAATCCAAGGGCCCGAAGGGTACCGATTTCCCTTGTCCGTTCAACAACTGCCATTCCCATGGTATTGGTGGTACTCATAATGACAATGATAAAAACAATGACAAAGATAAATAAGAAGATCATGTCAAACATGTTACGGACGCTGTTATAAAACACAGATAATTGTTTCCAGGTTTTAATTTCCACTTTTATTCCTGCTGAAGCAAGTGTATCTGAAAGCTGCTGCCTCACAAGGTCGGTGTGCTGGAAGTGATCCAGTAAAAGAACAATGCTGTCGGCTTTCTGGGTGTCATAAAAGGACTGGGCAAAGGCAAATGGTACTTTTATGAATTTATCGTTTGTATCTGCAACACCGGTATTATAGGTTCCGCTAATATTGATATCCAGCGCATTCATCTGGCCGTCAAGGGTTGCGCCCATGATAACGGCATCTGCTCCCGGAGCCAGTTCAAGCTGTTTGGCAAGCCCGTCTGCCATTTCAACGCCCAGATCGTTTTTTGAATTTAAAGGGGTGCCCTTTATGGGTTGAAATTCGTAAAACCCTCCTTTAACAGCTTTTTCGTGTTCCGGAACAACACCGGTTGCCATAAAAATTGTGGAGTTTTTACCATTGGACACAAGACCGGATATGGAGAGCCTGGGGCTTGCCAGGGTTACATGCTTGTTTTCAAGCGCAATCTTTGAAATTTTTTCAAGGTCTTTGCCCGGGATCATGTAGGCATCGGGATCAGATTTTCCATGGGATTCCCATCCATCTGCATAAAGGGTCAGATGCCCGATTCCGGATCCGTGTATAGCCGATGCTCTGAGGCCTTCATAGATACTGTGGATATATCCTTCAAAAAGAGCGATAGATGCAAATCCAAATCCAATGGCCATCAATGAGACCATGGTTCTCCGCCTGCTTTTTAAAATATTCCTGAATGCAATTTTGATCCATTGTATCAATTGATTCATTATACTGTCTCCTTTAATGGGTTGAATTTAATTCAGATACCCGTCTTCAAGCTTAATGAGCCGGTTCATCCGGTCCAAAAGCCTTTGGTCATGGGTGGAAAATAAAAAAGTCGTATTTTCTTTTTTGCTGCGTTCCTGCATGATTTCAATAATGCTGATTGCCGTGGCAAGATCAAGATTTGCAGTGGGTTCATCAGCTATGACCACATCAGGGTCTGTGACCAGGGCCCTTGCAATGGCAACCCGCTGTCTTTGTCCGCCGGACATTTTGTCCGGCCGGTTGTTGATAAGATGCGTGAGGCCGACTTCTTCCAAGCGTTGCAGGGCTTTTTTTCTGGCAACCATAGGGCGAACATTCCGAATCTGTAAGGCGAGCATGACATTTTCAAGGGCACTGAGAACCGGAATCAGATTAAAGTTTTGAAAAATAAAGCCAATCTGGTTGTTACGATAATCTGATTTTTGATTGTCCGTCATTTCGGCTGTATTTTTGCCGTTCATCAGGATGGTTCCGGAGCTTGGGTCATCAATGGTACCGATCAGGTTCAGCAGGGTTGTCTTTCCTGAACCTGACGGTCCCCAGACAGCTGTAAATTCACCCTTGTCAAAACTTAGGGTGATGTCTTTTAACGCATGGATTTTTGTCTGACCGAGTGTATACTGCTTGTTTACGGTTTGAAGCGCTATGAATTTCATATTTCCTCCTGTCTTGATTCTTTTTAATGTCTGCTGTTTTAAAGAGATTTTAAAGATGAAAACAACAAACAGGCAAGCCCTGTGAGACGAGTTGACATAAAAAGGGCGTGAATTGAATTTTAACAGGATGGATGAAAAATAAGGGTAAGAAAGATCAGGATTTTAAATCAGTCGGATGGGGATATAAAGTCTGTAATATAGATATTTTCCTTTATTTCTCGTCCAATAGTTGAAACAGGTGTGTCACCGTAATCATGGCCCGGATAAAGAATGGTGTCCAAGGGCAGGGGGATAATCCTATTTTTAATGAAATGGATCAGGGTATCGAGATCCCCGCCTGGCATGTCAGTTCGCCCGGCATTTCCCACAAAAAGCGTATCCCCTGAAAAAAGATAATTATGGATATATAAACAGACAGACCCGGGTGTGTGGCCCGGTGTATGAATAATTTTGATTTTAAGGGTGCCTGCCAGAAGAATATCGTTGTGCCCAAGCTCAATGTCGATGGCATAGGCTTTTTTGATTTCATTATTCTGAAATGCCGTCTGTTTTTTAAAAAACAATTTGTCGTCCAAATGCATGCAGACGGGTATGTGGTAAAGGGTGGATAAGAAAACATTCGACTGGCAATGATCCCCATATTTTTAAAATAAATAGTGAAATGTCATATGGGTTAGTGAAATATCATTATATTTATAAAAAAGACGGAAATAAAATCAAAGTGCCATCAAAACAAAAACCGAATATGGAAGCGTGTTTCAAAGTTTTATTTAAAAAAAACAGTCTCGTTGCATGGTTTTTGCTCTTAATAAAATTAAAATAGAAAATAAAGTTTACTTCAACGGAGACAAAGGCCATGAAAAAAACAATTAATCCAATCAACCATACGCCGGTACATGTTCTCTTTTCCATATTTTTTATTATCCTGTTTGCTTCACTGTCGTTTGCACAAGGCCTTGAAAAGGGAGCAGATCAGGAGGTCATTGTTTCTGCCAGCATCAACCCCAACCAGATGTCAATTTCCAATAACGGTATTTCAAAGGATAATGATTTCCTTTTTGAAGCAAAAAGGAAATCATTATCCTTTGAAACTTCAACATCTTTGAATGCGGATTTTGATGGGCTCGCCAAAGAGGACTCTTTGTTAAAAATTGGCAGTACGCTAAAACAAGCGGCTTGTTATTTTTTCAGATATTTTGAGATGGATGATGTTGCCGCAACCAATGAAAAAACCAAGTTTTTTTTGAGAAGCAAAGTAGATGCAGACGAAATAAATTCTAAAAATTTTGAATTTAAAGTATTTTTTAATATTGGATATGATGATGATACTTTCCTGACAATGAATGCCATCAAATTGAAATCCTTATGGCATCATACTTATTTTAATGCAGTTTATCATTATGAGAAAAATGAATTTGAGATTGGCCTGAGTAATGCTTTTATAAATAAATATCTCTTAAATGGAATGAAGCTGGAATTTCAGGCAAACCCCAGCGCAGGTTCGGGAGCAGTTTTGTTAACAAAAAGTTTCTAATCCGCCTTGAAAAAAATATTAAATTCAAGCCCCTTATATTTTCTTTTGTAAATTCTTCTTAATAAAACAAATAGTGGAAAAATGAAAAAAAGTGTTGCATTTTTTCATCATGTATGAAAAAAGGAAAGTATCTAAACTAATTGGCCCTTTAAGAAGGATGATATGACTGAGAATAAAATAGATGCATTAATGAAACGAATTCTTGATGCCACCGGTATCAGTTCCCAGTCTGAGCTTGCCAAAGAGCTTGATATTAACCGGTCAGGAATTACCCATGCTCGAAACAACAACAAGATACCTGATAAGTGGATTGTCAAGCTGTACCGAAAATTCGGCTTTAATCCCAAATGGATTGAAACAGGTGTGGGTAGTGCATTTCTCCATACCCAATCTAAAAGCGATGTTGAATTTAAATACATCCCAAAAGTGGCGGCAAGGCTGTCTGCCGGTACCGGATCTTTTGAGTGCGAAGAAAAGGTAACCGATTATCTGTCCTTTCAGACAAAGTGGCTGGCCAATAAAGGGTCTGCAAATAGTATGGTTGCCATGGAAGTTTTCGGGCAGAGTATGGAACCGGTCATAAAAGAGGGTGATACTGTTCTGATTGATCAATCTCAGAAAAATATACTTGCCGGAGCCATATATGCCCTAGGCGTTGAAGATACGATTTTGGTCAAACGGCTTGAAAAACATCCTGACAAACTGGTCCTTTGCAGTGATAACAAGGACTATGAACCCATCTATATTATGAGAGAAGAAACAGATAAGGTCAGAATTCTCGGTAAGGTTATCTGGAGCTGCCGGGAATACAGATAGATTTTTTTTAATTGTGCTGTTTAGTTTTTTCAACAAAAAGTGAAATTTTATACAAAAGGAGCTATTCTATGCAACAAAATCAAAAACCATTAATTGAAAAAGGCCGTATCGGGCTTATTGGCACGGCATGGACGTTCGGTTTGTTAATCGCCGGCAGTGACAGCCCTTTCATGCCCTGGCTAAATGGAGCAGGGCTGGTTTTGTTTTTTGGTGCAAGTATTTTACTGGGAAAAATTGTCAAACCATCTCAGTCAAATGCCGACACCTTGAGATATTCAAAATTTCATGAAAAACCGGGTGTAAGCATGATGGTATTAAAAAAGAACAATAATAGAATCAATAACCGATATGCATTGGATTTTTAAAAAAATTATTATTGCTCACAAACCACTGATGCCAACGTTTTGTTTAACAACGGTTAACAGCATTTTAAACTGAGAACAGGCACTTACGGCATGGGGTACATTCGCCGGCATTACCACTACCTGTCCTTTTGTTGCCTTGATTTTTTTGCCATTAATATTGATAAGAGCTTCTCCATCCAGAACCTGAACCATTGCATCCCCTGGTGACGTGTGGGCACTTATTTCTTCCCCTTTGTCAAAGGCAAACAAGGTGATATTGACATGGGACTTGCTCGAAAGTGTTCTGCTGACAACTCTTCCTTCTTCATAGTCCACAAGTTCAACTATATCCACTGGC
>JAHJLN010000179.1 GCA_018821715.1 Pseudomonadota bacterium
GGACTGGCCGTGGTACACGGCATTGTTCATGCTCACAAAGGAAACATCATTGTTAAAACCAGGCTTGGTGAAGGGACCTGTTTTGAGATATTACTTCCAGGTATTGGAATGGAAGCCGGTATTCAGATGTTGGAAGATTCGCCATTGCCCGTTGGTACGGAAAATATTCTTTTTGTTGATGACGAAATTTCTCAAACAGATACTGGAAAAAAGATACTTGAGCGGTTGGGCTATCGGGTTACTACCGATAACAGCAGTGTGAACGCATTGTCTTTATTTAAAGACAACCCGGACCATTTCAATCTGGTTATCACCGATATGACAATGCCACAGTTGACCGGGGATAAACTGGCCAAAGAAATTCTAAAAATTAACCCAAAAATGCCTGTTATTCTCTGTACCGGATACAGCGAAAAAATAAATGCTGAAAATGCTGCAGAAATCGGGGTTTGCAAATACCTTGAAAAACCTGTCACTGCAAGGGCGTTTGCAGTTGAAGTCAGAACTGCTTTAGACCGGATCCTTTAATAAAATAACAGGTATTAACACGCACTGGTATCCTTCTGGCATTCAGATTCCTTCTTTTTTTCAGACAGCCGCAGTTCTCTTCTGGCAATGGCTTCCCGGTTTCTCCTGAAATCTTCTTGTGTTACAGGCGTCAGGGGCGGAACGGGTATCGGGCGTTTGTCGTCCCCCAGGGCAACAAAGGTCAGGTAAGCAGATGCAAGGTGGGTCTTAACCCCGGTAAACAGGTCTTCGGTTTCAACCCTTGCCCCGATTTCCATGGAAGTTTTACCCGTCATATTGACACCTGCTTTTACCGTTATAAGGTTGCCGATAAAGGCAGGCTTGTGAAAATCCAGCCGGTCTATGGATGCGGTCACGCATATTTTACGGGTATGTCTTACCGCTGTAACACCGGCAGCATTGTCAATTTCTTTCATGATAACGCCGCCATGGACAATCCCTGCCGGGTTTGCATCTTCCGGCAGCATGACCCTTGAGATAATCACACTGGAATCCTGGGTACATTTTTGAGGTTTCATTAAAGTCGCCTTTGCAGTTTTTATCGGGGTTGCTGCTATTCATTGTTTCGGCCTTGCCGGTTAAAAAAGGCATGACGGCCATGGCCTTAAACCAGAAACTCTATAAACCTTAAACCGTTATTTTGTCAATGTCCTTAACAACAATAAGATTAAAAGATACCGGGTAAAAGAAGACTGATATTTAATACACAATCTGGTAAATTTTTGTATTAAATTGTGGAAAAAAATTCATAAATTTTTTGGCTTTGTATTTAGACAGATCCATTTTTTATTCAAATACCCAAGCCAGGATGCAGGTTTCCAGGTAAAAAAGGCCAAAGAAACAAGTCTGGCACGAAAATCGCATTTGCATAAATATCCAATTATTTTCAGAACAATTAATATCCCAAGCGGCTGATATTAAAATTATAAACTTTTTCAGGAGGGTATTTTTCACATGAATGACTTTTTACAAAGCCTTCGCAGTAATCATGCAGAGAAACAGCGGTCACCAATGACGCGAAGACTCTATGACGAGGGGTATTCTACTCCGAACCAAAACGTTTATTCGGGCACGGGTTATCAGAATAATAGCAACCCGTATATGAACAGAGCGTCATCACCACAACGCAATCAAGACCGATATTTGACACCGGAAGAGGATGTTTCAATGTTACGGCTCCAGGATGCAGTCCAAGGCTTAAACACCCATTTGGAATTTTTTGCACAAAGTCAGAAAAATTTGATCTATGTTCAGGAAAAAGCTGCCGATATGCTGGAACGTCAGGTCATTGCCATTGAAAGAATACTGGATCACCTGAATATTTCGACTGACTGATAATCGTTCTTCACAGTCTTGTTCTCCTGCCAGGATACGGGCCAAAATATCAAGCATATCAGGCTGGATAATATTTGATTTTATTGAGATATTTTGATTAAATTCAAGCGATCAATTTTTAAAGTTTTGTTTTTTGCAAACTAACAAAGCAATGCTTTTTCAAAACAATTGGCTACGCCACGGAAGGGATCTTTAAGCGAATTTAAAAAAATGGAACCCATCATTACCCTCAGTCATTTAACAAAGTATTATGGTAAATCCAGGGGGATAGAGGATTTAAACCTGAAAATCAATAAGGGTGAAATTTTTGGATTTCTCGGACCTAACGGTGCCGGAAAATCAACAACGATTCGTCTTATGTTGAATTTATTGCGCCCGAATTCCGGCGGCGTGAAAATTTTCAATAAAAGTGTACAAAAACACTATGCAAAAATTTTTAAAGCCGTTGGCAATGTTCCGGGTGAATTAAGCCTTTATGAAGAATTGACCGGCAGCTATTTTTTAACCTACATGAACAAATTTTCCCATCAGGAACCCAAATGGCGAAACCGGTTACTTGATGCATTTCATCTAAGCCCCTCGGATTTAAATATAAAAATTAAGCAGTATTCCCATGGTATGAAACAAAAACTTGGGATCATACAAGCCCTGCAGGATGACCCGGAATTGATTATTATGGACGAGCCGTCAGAAGGGCTTGATCCGATGAATAAAAAGGTTCTCTATGATTTTCTGCAAAGATTTAAAGATTTGGGGAAAACAATCTTTTTTTCTTCACATTATCTGGCAGAGGTTGAAAAAATCTGTGACAGGGTTGGATTGGTGAGAAATGGTAAACTCATTGCAGAAGAATCAATATCGTCTTTAAAAGAAAAAATGGTCCGGCGGTTGGATGTCAGGTTCGCGCAACCGGTTTTAAAAGACAGTTTTGATCTGAAAAACACTATGACCGCAAATGCCGGTTGGCATTTATCTTGCTTTTGCTGGACAGAACAGCGTTGAGATTTTCACTGTCAATTGAGCATCCCTTATCATTTTTTTGATTCCCGGCAATATTTTGCCATTGCTCTCTGCCGCTGCTGCC
>JAHJLN010000015.1 GCA_018821715.1 Pseudomonadota bacterium
ATCGGCATTGGCGGCGGCAGCAGCATGGATCTGGCCAAGGCCGTATCCCTGATGCTGACCAATGAAGGATCTTCCACCCTTTATCAGGGATGGGACCTGATAAAAAACCCTGCTGTCTGCCACATGGCCGTTCCCACCCTTTCAGGAACCGGGGCAGAGGTATCCAGAACCGCTGTGTTGACAGGTCCCCAAAAAAAACTGGGTCTTAACTCTGACTACACTGTTTTTGACCAGATCGTTCTTGATCCTGAATTGACAAAAGATGTTCCAAAAGACCAGCACTTTTATACCGGCATGGACTGCTATATTCATTGCATTGAGTCCCTTGAAGGCACCTATCTGAATGAATTCTCCAAATCCTATGGTGAAAAATCTCTTGATCTCTGCCGCCAGGTATTTTTGGATGACCATCCGGACAAGGCGGACAAAATGATGATGGCCTCTTTCTTTGGGGGTATGAGCATTGCCTATTCCCAGGTGGGTGCCTGCCATGCACTGTCCTACGGTCTTTCCTATGTACTGGGCACTCATCACGGGATCGGTTGCTGCATTGTTTTTGACTATCTTGAAGACTTCTATCCTGACGGGGTAAAAGAATTTCGAACCATGACAAAAAAATGCGGAATTGAACTGCCCCGGGGTCTGGTCAAACCTCTGCAGGAGGAACAGATTGAAAAGATGGTCACAGTTGCACTTGGTCTTGATCCCTTATGGGAAAACTGCCTGGGCCGCGACTGGAAAAACATCATGACAAGAGACAAAGCTAGGTCCTTATTTTTAAAAATGTAAAAGAGATGCCATGACAATTGCGGTAATACCATCCAGATACGGATCCAGCAGATTTGAAGGCAAGCCCCTGTCGCTTGTTGCCGGAAAACCCATGATACAAAGGGTATATGAACAGGCCCAAAAATCCAAGGCTGTTACAAAAACCATTGTGGCAACAGATGACGAAAGAATCTTCAAAGCAGTGGAGAATTTTGGCGGCACAGCCGTAATGACGTCTGAGGACTGCCGCTCTGGAACTGACCGGGTGGCCCAGACAGCCGGCATGCTGGGCCTGGGACCTGATGACATTGTTATCAATATCCAGGGGGATCAGCCGGTATTTAACCCCTTGACCATTGATGAACTGATTTCACCCTTTATCCATGATCCTGACCTTGTCATGTCCACCCTTGCATTCAAGATAAAAGATGAAAGGGAAATTACAGATCCAAAAGATGTAAAAGTCACCTTTGATCAAAACGGGTTTGCCCTTTATTTTTCAAGGGCCCAGATCCCTTATCCCAGGGACAGGGAAACCCGGGCGGATTTTTACAAGCACCTTGGATTTTACGCCTATAAAAAAAGTTTTCTGGATAAACTGGTAACACTTCCCACAGGAACCTGCGAGCATATTGAAAAACTCGAACAGCTCAGAGTGCTTGAATTCGGTTACCGGATCAAGGTAGTCATCACCTTGTATGACTCCCCTGAAATTGATCTGCCCGAAGATATCAACCGGATTGAAACCCTGCTTTCATATTGTTAATATAAAAATGAGATCTCACTATAAAATAGTTCATACCACCTGCCACACTCAGTGGGGGGGACTTGAAAAAAGAATCTACAATGAATCGGTGTGGATGGAAAAAAACGGACATCAGATTATCATTGTCGCTCCCAAGGATACGCCGTTGTTATTAAAAGCAAAGGCCCATGGATTTAAAGTTTATGAAATCGAGTTTAACCTGTTTTCCATGATAAAGGATTACAAGTTTTTAAACCGTATTTTTTACAATGAAAAACCCGATATTATTAATACCCATGGAAACAAGGACTCAAAGTTAGCCCTTTTTGCAGCAAAAAGATCAAAGGTTCCCTTAAGAATTCTGTCCCGGCATATCAGTGCCCATGTGAGAAGCTCCTGGTATAATCGAATGGTATATAAAAAGCTTTGCCACTATATCTTTACAACAGCAGATTATACCACAAAACATCTTAAAAAAGTGTTTAAACTCAAAGATGTGCAGATCTTTTCCATGCCAAGCGGTATTGTTGAACCTGATCATCTTTTGGAAAAAACAGAGGCAAGAAAGATGCTGGCCATAGAACTTGGTCTTGATCCGGAAACAAGGTTTATCGGTTTTGTGGGAAGGGTATCGAAAGACAAAGGCGTTTCAGCCATCCTTGAAGCATTTCAAAAAGTCAAACCAGCTCTGCCCGGCTATCATGTTGCCATAGTGGGAGAAGGAACGAGCGACTACATAACTTTTCTTAAAACCCTGGCAACGACCCTTAAGATAGATGACCATATCCATTTTACAGGATTCAAAGAGGATGTCTGGCCCTATTACAGGGCACTGGACTTAAAGATTCTGCCATCTGTAGATGTTCACGGCATCCCTTTTGAAGGCGTTCCCCAGGCACTCCTGGAGGCCATGTTCTCTGAATGCCCGGTCATTGGTTCAAGAAGCGGCGGTATCGTTGATATCATTGATCACGAAAAGACAGGGCTTTTGTTTGATGCATCCAATCCATTGGATCTTGCCGATAAGATCCTTCAGACACTGAAATATAAAAACACAACCATAAAACGGATTGAAACTGCCCGGGAGCTTGTAAAAAAACATCACACCATTGATGCAATGGGCAGGAATGTCAACCGAATCTACCGGCTTCACCAGGTCAAGCTGGACCGCAGGCACTTTTAGCGGTTTCTTTTTTGTCGTAAAAACACAAAACCGTTTAAAAGAGCATAGGTTGCAAAAAACAGCAACAGTTGTGCCATTACCTTGGCTACCACCTCTCCTGCCGATAGATATTGAATAAAAACATAAATCAAAAAAATCGATGATGAAAGATTAAATCCGACGACCACAAGGTACTTGGCAATTTCCAGCAGGTTGGGAGCATCTTTATATGAAAAAGTAAAATATTTATTGGCTGAAAAATGAATCATAACAGATAAAATCCTGGCCAGAATTGATGCAGTGACAAACCCGCATGACAGATTGATCAGGAGGATATAGGCTCCAAAATCAGCAATGGTGGAAAACATGCCGGACAGGGAATACTTGAGCAGTTGTTTGAACCGGAAGGTAAACCACCAGAGAAACAGGGTTTTATAAATCATAAATGAATCAGATACAGGATTGAAGCTTGAAACCGAATTATTGTCCTCATATACCGTGGTGATGGTGACTTCCTTTACAGGAACCTTTTTTTGAACCAGTGTCAAAAGCATTTCCAATTCATAGGCATACCGATCTGATCTCAATGCAAGAAGTTCTTCCAGCAATGAACAGGGAATTCCCCTGAGTCCTGTTTGTGTGTCTGATATGGTTTGACCGACAAGTCCCCTGAACATCAGATAAGTGGCCTTGTTTCCCAGCAGGCTTCTAAGGGGTACGTTTCCTTTAAACTTCCTTACGCCTAAGACCAGTGAACCAGGATGTTTTTTTATTGACCCGATGATTTTATCCACATCTTCGGGCAGATGCTGTCCGTCGGCATCAACGGTTATGACACTGGTGCAAGAGATTCTATAGTCTTTTACATGCCGAAAACCGGTCCGTAATGCGGCTCCTTTCCCCTGGTTTGCCTCATGATATAATACAAGGGTCTTTGGGATGGTTTCAACCTGCTCAAAAACAGATTTAAATTCCGGGCCGCTGCCATCGTCCACAATAATGATCTTTGCCACATCAAAGCCAGCAATTTGTTCCACAATATTTGACAGTGTTTTTTTATCGGGTCTGTATGCAGGAATTATAACAACCGGGTTCATTTTTATATTTACTCAACCTAAAATAGTTTAATTAATTTTATATTCTTATCTTCAGCCGTTTGCGTTCCTTCCTTTCTTATCCTAAAAAAGCCCTGGTTTTCAAATGTTTTATCAACAAACGGATGTATCCACTCAATAACAGGCGGGTCAGGATGATTGAAGAATACATAATCATACTGCTGAAGGCTTGATAAAAAGATGTCTTTGTTTTGTACAGGGAAGCCGCCATGATTTACCCTGTCTGGCAGAAGATGATACAAAAGCTTTATGCCCAGGTGGTGATCATTGGTTCCGGGGACAACACATATTAAGTTTTCTTTTTTCTTTTCCATATTCATTTCAATCTTTTGGGCGATAAGCTCAGCTTCTTTATCATGGCTGTCCCGGTGAAAAGTGGTTTCAATTCTGGAAATCCCCAAAACCAGGAAACCAAACAGGATAAAAGAATAAAGCATTTTATTGGAAACCGTATTCTTAAAGAAGGTATGGTCCACAAATAAAAGCACTGCAAAAAAAACCATCTGGGAAAAAAAGATGTTCAGATACCGTGTCAAGCCTATGGTATGATCGTAACTTACCCCGACATTGAAAATAATGATCTGCAGAAAATACATCAGTATAAGATATATAACAAAAGATACAGACAATATTTTAAGGAGTCGCGCATATCGATTTTGATTTTTGATGCCAGCTTTATTATAGATTTTTATCCAGAAAAAAATGACGGCCAGATACCAGAAAATATACGGGATATTCAGCCTGTCTGCAGGCCCGATAAATATATCTCTAATAAAAAGAAAAAACCCTTTTTGGATATTTTCATTGGAAAATATTTGCAGCGAGTGTTTGATAGTTTCCATATTCACTGCAGTATTAAATTTTAAAAACCCCATTGCCTGGCAGTGGTCTGTCCAGGTTTGTTTCAGTACAAACAGGATGCTCCCGATAAAGACGACAAATACAATGGATGCAACCCTGGTTTTCCTGTCAAGATCTTTGTGAAAAACAAGATCAAAAAAAATAATAATTAATAAAAAAAAGCCCAGAGCAAACCCGATTTCCTTGATTAAGAAAAGAAAACAGATGGGCAAAGAAATTGTCAACAGGGTCAAAAGACCTGGCTTTTCCCTGAAATATATCCACAGAACGCTAAAAAAATAGATGGAAAGAAGATAATCCACCTGTAATTTTGTAAAAATACTGCCGGAAAAAAGCGTTAATAAAATTACCAGAAGGCACAGGAATATCAGTGTTCTTTTTAGGTCGTCTTTTTTTAAAACAACAAAAAGTGAACTGATTAAAAGTATGTTTTGAGCAAAATAGGAAATTGCTGGATTATATTTCCCTGCCAATGTGTAAAACAAATACTGAAAAATAGAAGTCCCGGGCGTATATGCCAGATGTCTTGCAATAATGGCTGTATTTGAATCCGGCAGATGATGATTCAAATATAAATATTTTCCGATAATCCCCCAATATACATAATCGTCAATCACAGTAAACTTCATGCCGATGGAAACCAGGGATGAAACCACAATCAGTGACAAAAGCACCATGAAAAGCTTTACAGGGAAAAAAGCCTGCTCTTTTTTCCGGTTGTACCAGGCATCAATGCTGCAAACAGCAGACAATATAACACCTGAATAAATGATAAACCAGGTTCCTTGTTTCAGATAATTTGACACGGCAAAAACAAACAGCAGCAGGCCGACCAATGAAGCAGAAAAAATCGGGGCATAGGCAACATCCATCTTAAGCCATCGGCTGGATGCATAGACAAACCCGAAAAACCATAAAACCGTTAAAAAAATCTCCATCATGTCCTTAATTGTCTGGAAATTTGGTGTCTAAAAAAGAGTCAAGACCTTTTTGTTTTAAATATAACTTTGCATACTTATAAAAGGTTCCCTCAAAATTTCCAAAGGCAATGATAAAACCGGGCCAACCGTCTAGAAATCCCAGTTTTAAAAAATAAAGCGTAAATGCGGCCCATAACCCATGCAGCAATGCCTTGAACATTCCGGATGGCTGTCTGGTTTCAAACAGTTTTTGCGCGCCAAGGGTGGAGTACCGATTGGTTTTATGAATCACTTCTTCAAGATTTTTAAACGGCACCTGAAAGATATGGGCGTTAAAATATCCGCATTTTTTATCACTGATCACTTCATACCGCTCATGAACCGCATCGTTTTTAAACTTCAGCACCCCTTTTTTGAATAACTGGGGTTGTCTGTAGTCAGGAAAAAATCCAGCATGCCGGATCCATTTTCCCATAAAATAATTTCTTCTTGGGACATAATAGGCATCAAGGCTGTCTTTTGAATGAATAATTTTTTGTATCTCTTCTCTGGCCTGATTCGTACACCGCTCATCAGAATCCAGGCTGAAAATCCATTCATGGCTGCAGGCGTCAATGGCTTTGTTTCTCAGCTCACCAAATCCGTTAAACGGTATCTGGACGACCTTGGCGCCAAACTCTTTTGCAATGGCGGAGGTATTGTCCGTGCTGAACGAGTCTGCAACAACAATTTCATCGGCCCATTCAACACTTAAAAGGGCCTGTCTTATCTTCTCTTCTTCATTAAAGGCAATAATATAAACAGATAGCTTGGTCATCATTTTTTTCTTTTCTTTTATCTACATAAATCTTGTCACAGGTTCATCGTTTTTATCCCGGCATTACAAAAATAAGCGTCAGACGCCATTGCCTGTTCAAGAAGTTCATCGTTTTGATCAATTGCAATTCTTGTATTTTCCTTGTGCCACAAGTGATAACAAATCGCCCTGAACGGATGCTCTTTTCTTTTAATACCATATTTATACAGCCTTACAACTATTTCCGAGTCTTCTCTTCCCCATCCTTTAAATTCCTGGTTAAATCCGTTTACCGACAAAAGGTCATCTTTAAAAAATCCCATGTTGCACCCCCGAACCCCGGATAATTTAGAAGTGGTGTATGACGGGAAAAAAGGGAGCCTGAAAATATGATGGCTGTTTGAAACCCTTGAGGCAAAGACATGTTGTAAAAGACAAAACAAAGAGGTGGTATCTTTAAAGGAAAAATCATGACTGCCCTCTTTGCTGACAATCACCCGTTTCCCTTGAAAAAAGAATCCTTTTTGAGCCAGAAAAAAATGATCTGCAATAAAATGCCTTGATGGGATGCAATCTCCGTCAAGGAAAATCAAATACTTAGAACTTGATTTGAGGATTGCCTTGTTCCTGATTTCTGCCAGCCTGAATCCGTCATCCTCGTGCCAGACATGATGGATCAAGATATCATTTTTTTCAAGATATGGGTTAAGCATTTCCCTGGTATCATTATTTGAACCGTCATCTGCAATGATGATTTCTTCCGGACAGCGGGTCTGGTTCAAAAGGCCGTCCAATACTTTTTTCAATGCATCCGGCCTGTTATAGGTGCTCACAATGACGGCGATGTTCATATCTGCTTTATCTTTTTATCAATTGTCACAAACACATCCTCAACACTTAAATCCTTCATGCAGCTGAAATGGGAACAGGGGTGTTTGGCATAGCATGGGGCACAATCCATCTTTTTTTGAATAATGGTATGAATGTTACCGTAAGGACCTGTTCTGACAGGATTGGCCGGACCAAACACGGCAAATACCGGGACATTTAATGCTGCAGCAATATGCATGGGTCCTGTATCATTACACACAAAAAAAGCGGCTTTCCCAATCAATGCAATCAGATCTTTTAAGCCTGTTCGCCCTGCAACTGAAATTGCTTTGCCATTTGAGCATGCCACAACCTGTTCGGCAATACCCGCTTCAGCTGCACTTGCAATCACAATGGTGGGAAGGGCAAGTTTTGATGCAAGCTCACCAAATTTTTGTGCCGGCCAGCGGTTTGCAGGCTTACCTGCCGAAGGCGCCATCACAATAAAATCTTGCGGCAATTGGTTCAGTATGGCTGGGTTTGGATCATAGGGCGCAAAGGGATATTCGATCCTATCGGTGGAACACCCCATGAATTTAGCAATTTGCTGGTATCGGTCAATGGCATGAATATTCATATTGCCATGAATCTTATGGGTATAAAAAAACGGGCTGCCCTCATCAGATTCTTTAAACCCGAGTCTTATTTTTGCCTTTGAAAAATAAGTGATGATTCCAGATCTCAGCAGTCCTGAAAGATCTATGGACACATCATAATGGGCCGCTTTCAAACCGTTTCTAAGTTCATTGATCTCTTTAAGGGTATGATTCAGATTGTTAATTTTCTTCCACTGGTCTTTTTTTATCACCCATAACCTGTCAATCATGGGGTGGCCTTCAAGAAATTTATGCAGGCCATGGGCCACGACCCAGTCAATTCTGGCATTGGGAAACCTTTTTTTAACTACTGACAAGAAAGGAAGGGAATGGACAATGTCGCCAAGGGCACTGGGTTTGATGATCAATATACTTTTTATGTGGTCAAACAAAGACTTCCCCTTAAGATTGCTGCCGGCTGTTTTTCAAAAGAGACTCGCAGGTTTCCATGACCATGTCAACACTGATTTTATCCATGCACTCATGGTCTTTCGGGCATTCATCTTTCAAACAAGGGCTACAGGGAACAGGTACCCTGACCATAACACTGTTTTGATTTGAGGCACAGGTGGCAATATGATCCGTGGACCCAATCACGGCGACCTGGTTGATATCCAAAGCCGCTGCCGCATGCATCAGCCCTGAATCATTGGTAATAAACAGCGAACACTTCTTGATTAACGCAAAGGCCTGGCCAAGCGTTGTTGTACCGGCAATATTGACACAGCAACCCTCAGACAGACCGGCAATATAATCTCCAAGCTTAACATCTGCAGGGCCGCCGAAAATCAGCACCTTAACCTTGAATTTTTGTGTCAGTTTTTTACAAATATCAGCATACCTTTCCGGAAACCATCGTTTTGCTGTTCCCCCGGTTGCTCCCGGATTAATGCCGATGACAGGTCGGGATAAATCAAATCTCTTGAGTTCTAAAAACCGGTCGGCAAATACCCGGTCGGATTCAGAAAGAAATAAATCAAGGTCTCTGCCGTCATCTGCCAGGCAAACGCCTTTCAGGATACCGATATAATAATCAATCAAATGCCCTTTTTTCAGCGCTGGATTTAACTTTATGCTTCTGTTTAAAAGAAACCCTCTTGCATCGGTGTTGTAACCGACCCGCTCTTTTATGCCGGCTAAAAAGGAAATCAGTCCTGCTTCAAAGGCATTCTGCATCAAAATGGCCAGATCAAACCTACACGCTTTTAACTCCCTGACAAGGGTTAATGTCCCAACTCCTTTTTTGTGGCGGATATTGCTGTCATAGACAAAAATCTTGTCAATATACGGATTGTTTTCATACACGGGAATCACCCATGGTTTTGCCAGGACTGTGATGACTGCCTTTGGAAAATTTTTTCTGACGGCCCGGATAACCGGTGTGGTCATGATGGCATCACCGACCCAGTTAGCCGCCCGTATCATGATTTTGGCCCTGGGTGTGTCTGTCAGCTTGATAACTCCCATAAAAGTTTTGATCTGCCTTGATTAAATGTTGTTAAGGAGACAATAGGGTTTGGTTTTCCAGCGGTTATGAACCCAGAAATATTGTTCCGGGCATTGTCTTATCATTGACTCTATGGCAGACACATAGTTCTGGGTATTGTTTTCAATATCTTTGATGGGATCTCCTGTCTCCTGAAGGGGAATTTCCGGTAAAAATTCCATGATATATTGATCATTTTTCTTTACTATGAACATTGGAACAACAACTGCTTTTGATTTTAATGCAAGCTTTGCAAAACCATTATTGGTACAGGCAGGCCGGCCAAAATAATTGACAAATACTCCCTTATACCAGTCCACGTTCTGATCAAGCAGAGTGGCTATAATCCCTTTGTTTTGTAAAACCGCATTAATTTTTTTGGATGCCCCCCGTAACGGAATCATTTGGGTTCCAAATCGTTGTCTTTCTTCAAGCAGCAGGCGCTCCAGGGGTTCAAAATCAAATTTTCTATAAATCCCGCAGGGCTTAATGCCGGCTTTTGCTACCGAGGCAACCAACAGCTCAAAATTGCCGATATGACCGCCTAAAAGAATAACACCCCTGTTTTTTTTTTTTGCATTTTCCAAATGACGAATTCCTTTAACCACAAAATATTTAAACAATTCATCTTTGGTTTTCCGATAGGACCAAATGACCTCAAAAGGGATGCTTGCAATATTTTTAAAAACAATTTTTGTAAATCTCTGGGATTGCGCCAAAGAAAACCTTCCCGGATAGGCAGCAGTGATATTTTCAATAACAACATTTCTATGGCGCTTATCTATTCTGTACCAGATCAGTCCCAACAGGTCTGAAAAGAACTTTAAAACTTTTCTTGGCAGCAGTGCCAGGATATTTATTATCAGTTTTAACAACTTGAACAGTCTGTCATCATTCATTGTTTTTCAACCTTGAATTTAATAAAGATTCAAACACTTGAGAGTCTTCAAACTCTATTTGAATACCCATTACGATTAAATCCAAAATCCAGTTTGTATCCTGGTCCAGTTTTGCCCAATCCTTTTCAGTTGTCATAATAACATCGGCGCAAACAGTTGCTGCCGATTTGTTTATCATTAAAATGTCAGACTTCTTATACCTGTAATGATCTTTGAATTCAAGATGATCCAAGACATTAACACCCAATTCTTTCATTGCATGATAAAAAGATTTATTTTTTGCAATGCCTGAAAAAAGAAGTGCCTTTTTCCCTCTTAACATGCCGACATCGGTTATTGAATCTGTTAAATTTTTGTTATGAACAAAGTGTTTAAAAATAAAGGGCGCATGAACTGTTTTAAACCAGAGACAATCAGGATAATACTGCAATACCCTGTTGATATTTTCAGAATTGCCCTCTTTATCAGGACTTCTGGTAAAGATAAGAACATCCGCTCTTTGTGCTGAGCTTTTAGGGGTTTCCCGCAATCGACCGGCTGGAAGGAATCGCCTGTTTCCCAAAGGATTTAAATAATCTAAAAGCAAAAGATCAAGATCCCGTTTAAGTTTCAAATGCTGAAATCCGTCATCCAGTATAATTACGTCAGGGTTGAATGCATCCATAGCCCTCATTCCCGCCTTGAACCTGTCTTTGCCGACCACCACGGGAAAAGATCGTCTTTTTGCCATCATATGCGGTTCATCCCCTGAATTCTCGGCATTTGAAAAAATCATATTACCATCGGTTACAATCATGGAATCGTTTTTATATTTGCCCTTATATCCTCTGCTGATAACCACGGGTTGTTTTCCCATTTTTTTTATTAGCTCGGCCACATAAATGGCCATGGGTGTTTTCCCGGCGCCTCCAGCAACAATATTTCCAATGGAGATAACAAAACAAGGCAGTGTTTTTTGCTTTAAAATTTCTTTTTCATATAACCAGAGCCTTAACCCTGCACCAAGGCCATACCCATAGGAAATTAAAACCAAAAGCCATTCAAAAGAAAAAATCCTGGGCTGATAAATCCGGTTTGAAATCTGTGTAACTCTTTCTTCCAATCTATTTAGCCATTTTTTAAACAATATGAAAGCGCTCCATATTCTTTAGAATTCTTTGAACCGCACCGGAATTTCTTGAAAAAACTTCAAAACCTCGCTGGCCCATTCTCTGCCGGATCTGCCTTTTTTCCAACAGGGTTTCAAGTTCTTTTTCAAGATCTTGTCCGGATGTCACTTTTTTGGCGCCCCCGTTATCCATCAGCAGATTTGAAATCAGCAAAAAATCCGACATATCAGACCCGAAAAGTATGGGTTTGGAAAAAGCCGCTGGCTCCAAAGGGTTGTGTCCGCCTTGTCTGACCATCGACCCTCCTATAAATGCCACATCGCAAATGGCATACAACCGGCTGAGTTCTCCCATTTTATCCACCAGGATAACCTCCGGGCTATCGCAATCTTTATCCATTGCTGACATAAAAACCGCTTGAATCTCATTTGACAAGAAATAAGACCGCAGAACCGGACATCTTTTGGGATCCCTTGGCGCAAGGATCATCAAAAGCTGTGGAAACTTTTTCTTTACTTTTTTATATGCCTGGCAAAGAATCTTTTCTTCTCCTTCATGGGTACTGCCGGCAACAAATATATGAGTTTTATTTTTAATGCCAAGGCCACTGATCAAGTCGTTCATAGCTTTTTTATCAATATCTTCACAGGATTGATCAAACTTGATATTGCCTGTAACGAATATGATATTTTGATCAATACCCAAGCGTTGAAACCGTTCTTTATCCAATTGAGTTTGTGCCATGATTCCGGTTAAAAAAGAAAAAAATATAACAGAAAACTTCTTGAAAAACAGATATCCCTTTAAAGAGCGTTTTGAAAGCCTGGCATTAATTAATATGACCGGTGTTTGACGTTTTTTCATTTCATATAAAAAATTGGGCCACAAGTCTGTTTCAACAAGCACTACTGCATCTGGATCTATCTGCTGGCTTATTTTTTTTACCGAAACTCCCAAATCAAACGGGAAATATCCCAATTGATCGATCAGCCCAAGATTTTTTAGAAACAATTGATTGGCCATATCAAATCCAGTCTTTGTTGAAGCTGTAAAAACAATCTCAACGTCTTTGTATTTGTAGTTTAGTGCTTTGACAAATGACAGGGCTGAAATGACTTCCCCGACGGAAAGGGCATGTACCCAGATTCTTTTTTTTAGGGCCTTTTTAGGATTAAAACCGGTTTTTATCCCAAACCTGGGGCCTAAGGTTGCCCTTCTTTTTTCTGAAAAAAGGTAGAGGACCGGTAAAAACGGGAAAAAAATGAAAAATAAAATGTTCACGATACTTTTATAAAGAAAAATCATCCCGTAACCTTTTTAACGCCTTTATTGTCACTCTGTATTGACCAGATACAGAATCCCGAAACACAAAAAAAACAGGTTGGCAGCCCAGGCACTGATGACGGGCGGCAGGATGGCGCCATACCCCAGTGACAGGCATAATCCATACATGACCCAATACATGAAGGCAATCACCACACCAATGGCGATGGCCGCTGGAATATTCTCTTTTACAAAGGATCTCATGCCTGTGGCAGCTCCTGTTAGAACCATAATGATGCAGATAAAAGGAAATGCAATTTTTCCATTTAAATCAACTTTATAGCCTGTTGCATCATATCCTTCTTGTTCTACCTTTCTGACATATCTTCTCAATTCAAAAAAACTCATTTCATTGGATTTTTTTAACACCTCTACAAGGTCTTCAGGCTTAATTGCCAGGGGAATACTCTTTTTATCATATAAGTTTACATCATACTCCATTGAATTTTTTACATGGACCTGTTCGATGATATTTTCAAACACCCACTTGCCCTGTTTATAATACCCTTTTTGGGCATCAATTCTTGATTCAAGGCTGAAATCCTTACCTAACGTTGTCACGGTGATACCGGCAACAAATTGTTTGACAGGGTCGTAAAAGTTGATGTGAACCAGTCTGTTTTCAGACTTTATCCAAATGTCTTTTCTTGCAGAATAGATATTGTCTCTTTTTTTTAACACATAATTTCTTATATAATTTGCTTTGGCCATGGAAACCGGAATAATGGTTTCCCCCAAAAAAAACATGAGCATGGCAAGAATCACGGCGACCATGATGGCGGGCTTAATCAGATAGTATATACTGATACCACTTGACCTTACGGCTAAAAGCTCATTGTTCTTATTCATGAGTCCAAAAACAATAATCGTTGCCAGCAGAATACCGGCTGGGGTCAGTTGAACAAACATGAACGGGATTTTTAAAAGGACATATCCCAGGGCACCCAGAAGAGAGAGATCAGAATTTAGAAATTTATCCATCCGGGATAGATAATCAATAAATACAAACAGCACCAGAATCATCAACTGGATAATACAAAAAAATTTAATGAATTCCTTTAACCAGTATTTATGCAGACATGACATATGTTATACTTTTTTTGTAAACCGTTTTTTTATAATTAATGCAACCTGTATTACGACTGCGGGCATTGGGACTGGTTTTTCCTTTGCATTCCTGACAAGAAAAAAAATCCCGATGCCCCCCATAATAAAATTTGGCAGCCACATGCCCAGAACAGGCGGATAATCTCCTGTTTCCCCGGCCGACCAACCAACAGCAAGAAGAAAATAATACAAAAGAAAAAAGGAAATCCCCAGAGAAAATCCTGAAGACCGCCTGAGAGATGCTGATTGAACACCCAAAGGAAAGGCCAGGAGACCTAAGGACAGGCAGGCAAAGGGAATTGAAAATTTCTCATGAAGTTCCATGAGTGCTGCACTCAAATGTGCTTTATCTTTAATGCCTGACCGGATAAACTGTATCAAGTCAACCAGACTTCTCTCATCCAGTTCTTTTGAAATTTTGTTATCGGTTTTATTCATGGCATTTAAATCAAGATTGATATCATACTCTCCAAATCGAATGCTGTTCACAGAATTATCATCTATCCCCACCTGATTGATCATGCCAGCATAAAGTCTTATGGTATACACCTGTTCATCGTCAAGCCGGATCAATTTACCTGAAGGGGCAATAGAAATACTGATAACACCTTTTGTTCTTCTGTCTTCAATAAAGACATCCTTTAATGTTTTTGTTTTCATATCCACATGGGAGACATAAATCATAACGCCTTCCAATTCCGAGTTGAATTGTCTTTCCTGCAGAGCTGCGTCAATGCTTGACCTTGCAATCTCAACAGTTTTCTTCTTAAAGGACAGCGCACCCCAGGACACCCCGAAAACCGTTATACTCATGGTTAAAAAAATGCCTAAAAAACAAAACGTCAGCACCGGGGGCAACAGTTTATACAAAGAAACACCGGCACCTTTTAATGCAACAATCTCATTTTCTTGTGACATGCGCATAAACGTCAACAGAATGGATATCATCACAGACATGGGAATGGTAAATTCTAAAAATCTGGGAAGGGTATAAACAACCATAATCACAACAGCTGAAATATCAGCATTATAGTTGACAACCATATTGGTAATCTCTGGAATCCGTGTCATTAAAAAGACGAATGTCAGGAAAAACAGGCTGATGCTGAAGGGAAATAAAAGTTGTCTGAAGATATATCTGTTTATGATATTAAAATTTTTCATTTCCAGGGAAAATATAAGTTACCGGGCAAATAGTCAAGATTTGATAATAAGATTACCTGTTTTCATGAATCCATTTTCATGATAATGAATCGCCTATGAAATGTGTTATAATAGCCAACGGTGATTTTGAATACAAAAGCGACATGGGCGGCATTATTAAAAATGCCCAATTGATTATCAGTGCTGACGGCGGTGCCAGGCATTTAAGAGCCTTAAATATTTTACCCCATGTGATGATCGGTGATTTTGACTCCATTCATCCGGATGACAAACAATTTTTTAAAGAAAACCAGGTAAGAATCATCCCTTTTTCCTCAAAAAAAGATCATACAGATTCTGAACTTTGTGTGTCATGGGCCCTTAAAAACAATGCAACAGATATCACTTTGCTGGGGGCAACCGGCACACGGCTGGATCATACACTGGCCAATATTTTTCTTTTAAAAAATCTTGCCCGGAAAAATATCCCGGCCAGGATTATAAATAAAAACAATGAACTTCATTTGGTAACAAAATTTATAGAACTTAAGGGCCGGCCCGGAGACCTGCTATCCATTATTGCTGTTACACAAAAAGTAACCGGGATTACGCTTAAAGGGCTTGAATACCCTTTGACAAACGCTGTCATAAAAATGGGGTCAACTCTTGGGGTCAGCAATCGTTTTAAAGGAACAATTGCATCTGTTTCTATTGAAAAAGGCATCCTGATTGTAACAAAGTCAAAAGATTAAATCGAAAATTATTTTTTCTCTTGAGGTTTTTCTTCCTCTTCTTTTCCCGCTTCAGGTGTTGATGCTTGTGCCAGGGTATGTTCTATAATAAACTCTTCCACCTTTTCAACTTCAGTTGCAACAATGACATGTTCGATGGTGATCTCTTTAATAAAACCTTCCATATAAGGATTTAAAACATCAACAAGCTTTTCGTTCTGCTGTTTAATGCTGTCAAAATCCTTTACATCATTGAAGACAAAAGAACTTAAAAAAATAATAGCGGCTTCCCGGGCTTTGGGATGGATTGGAGGGATTTCCTGGTTCGGCATTAATTCTTTGAGCACAAGATTCAAGTCTAGACACAAATATCGGTCTTTGTCATTTGATCTGTTTTTATTTAAATTAACGACAACAGGTCCCATGGGTATGATCGGGGATAGATCCACTTCGGTTTCCACAGCTTTCTTAGCTTTTGTCTGTTTCCAAACAATCATGCGGCCGGATTCATCCTTAAGCTGCATTGTGGTTTCAGTCAATTCAACAATATCAAAAAAACTGGTGGCATTTTTCTCCCAGATCTCTTCAATATCCGATTCTGAAACCGTAAAAATCATCTGGCCTTTTTCAATATGCCATGTCCCTTTTGCGTTCCCCTTGGATTTAACGATTTTGGAAGTTGCATCGGCAATCCTTACTGAAGAATTCCATTCCCCTTTTGGACTGGTAATCAAAAGAATATAGGCCCGATTTTTTAATTGTGTCCAATTGCCTATTACAAATTCATTTTGGTTTTTTTCTTCTTTTCCGCACCCGGTAATGGAAACTAAAAAAACACCAATCCAAAACAATATAAGACAACTGGCAAATCTTTTCATGATGTAATCCTGACAAATTAAATTCAAACCATAACACCAACGCTACCATGATCAAGGATCAGCGTCAACCCAAGCCTTGTTGTTTATTCGTATTGATATATGATCTAATTTCGGGATATAAAGGGCATAACTTTAATATTAGGAAAATAATGATGCTCATTAACACATTTATTCATATCCCGGGGATCGGACCTGCAATAGAAAAAAAAATTTGGCAGTCCAATGTTTTAACCTGGAAGGATGAAGAGCGTTTTTCATCTTTAAACCTGTCGGTTTCCAGAATCAAAGACATGAAACTATTTACAAAAGAATCTAATTTTCATCTTGAAAACAACAACCCAAACTTCTTTGAAGCGCTGCTCCCGTCAAATCAGCATTTCAGACTATTTCCAGAGTTTAGACATTCCTGCGCCTATCTGGATATTGAAACAACAGGGCTTTCCAGCTCTTCAAAAATCACAACCATTGCCCTGTACAATGGCAAGGATATAAAATATTTTGTTCAGGGAAAAAATCTGGATGATTTTTTAGATGAAATTAAAGAATACAGGGTCCTTATCACTTACAATGGCAGAAGTTTTGATATTCCGTTCATTGAAGACTATTTTAATGTAAAATTGCCCCATTCTCAGATTGATTTGCGCTATATTTTGCAGCGTCTTGGATTTAAAGGCGGTTTAAAAAAATGCGAGAAAGCATTAGGGATAGACAGACAAGAATTAGACGGTGTTGACGGATACTTTGCCGTGCTCTTATGGAACGAGTATCAACGAAAGGGAAATCAAAAAGCCCTTGAAACACTATTGGCGTATAATATTGAAGATGCGATCAATCTTGAAACGTTAATGATTAAATCCTACAATTTGAACATCAAAAAAACACTGTTTTCAAACTCTCATGAAATAACAGAACCTTCAAGGCCTGAAAATCCTTTGAAGGCGGATCTTGCCACCATTGAAATGTTAAAACATCGTTACTATTAACACAGGAGGCGCTCACCGTGAGCTAAACACCTCCTGTGTTAAAAAAATTATAGACACTAGTCTCCGCAGGAACCACCGGAACCGCAGCTTCCACACCCGGATTGTCCCAGGTCAATATTGGAATCCAGTTGGAACCCCATCCCGGAAAAATCGATTTTAATGGTTTCGGCTTTTTCCATAAACTCTTTATCAACAACGAATTTCAGGCCTTTAATATCAAAGGTATCATCTGTATCTTTTGGCTCATCCAGAGCCATGGCAAGAGAAGGACCACCTCAGCCGCCTGAATTTAGAAAAATTCGAATGGGAGTCGGTTCCCGTCCCTGAAAATAGTCATCGATCTGCGTTTTTGCAGGATCAGTCAAATCAATCATTGTATAACTCTCCTTATTCATTTATTTATTTTTCAGGTACTTTATTCCTGAATAACCTAATTTTAACCATACAGTTTGTCGATGTCAATGTTGCGAGTCTTATTTCCTTTAATTCTGTTGGTTTTGTATTGGATTATTCCATTGCCTATTGCTTTAAATATTCTGTTTATTGTAAAGTGTCCTGCATGAAACTGTCGGTCCCGTTCATACCAGATGAAAAATACACAGATTTTCTGAAAAATAAAACCTTGAATATAGAATCTATCTATTTTTCACTTCATTCAGGTCAGGTTCTGGATTCCAGATTGAGATTCAAAGAAACCGGTCTCCATGAACTTTCAAAAGGGCTTCAAGCACTTGGGTCTGTTAAAAAATACTGTTTGCTCAATTCCCGATTTATCCACCCTGGCCTCTACAATGACAAACTGTTTTTAAATCAAGTTCTGGACAAACTCGAATTTTTAGTCTCTCATTCAACTATTACCGGAATTGTTTTTTCCGATGCATATTTTCTAAACGCTATGGCTGCAACAAAAAGAGATGTTATTTCCTGCCTTGAAGCTGTCCCGGGTATCAATTGCATGATTGATTCTTCACAAAAAGCAGTTTCATTTTTTGAAATAATAGAACAAACCGGATTTAAATTACCCGGCAAAATAGTCCTTGACCGATCTTTGAACAGAAATTTAAAGCAACTTGAAAAAACCGGCAATAAAATCAAACAGCAGTATAGCCCTATAAAAATTGAGCTGCTTGCCAATGAAGGCTGCATTTATTACTGTCCTTTTAAATTTGCCCATGATGCTCAAATATCATTTTCAAACTTGAGAATTACCACGGATAAAACCCTTCGGACAAATCAACGTATAGGATGCCATGCCCATTTTTTTAAAACACCTGAAAATTTTTTAAAATCTCCGTTTATCCGCCCTGAAGACATGGATAGATATAAGGGAATGGCCGATTCTATAAAGCTTTGCGGAAGAACTTTAGGCATAAATTTTCTTTTTAATTGCATTGAAGCTTATATTAAAAAATCGTATAAAGGGAATCTATTTAACCTCATGGATGCTGCTTATTGGTTGTCAGACCTCTACCATATTAAAAACAAAAACCTTGACCCCGGCTTTTTTAACACATTAACAGGCTGTACAAAAGACTGTAAAAGATGTAATATATGTCAAGATCTTTTTATAAAAACAGCGAAAAAAAAATCGTTAGAAATCAAAAACTATAAGGATTGTCTATGAAAATACTAGTGACGGGTGGTGCCGGATATATCGGAAGCCACACCTGCGTTGAACTTTTGAATGAAAACCATGAGGTTGTCGTCTTAGATAATCTTTCCAACAGCTCTGAAGAATCGTTGACCCGGGTAAAAAAAATTACCGGAAAATCGCTGGAATTTTATAAAGCAGATCTTTTAAATAAAAAACAGGTGGATGCTGTTTTCTTAGAACATAAAATAGATGCCGTCATACATTTTGCAGGCTTAAAAGCCGTGGGAGAGTCTGTATCGATTCCGTTAAAGTACTTTCATAACAATATCACCGGCACCTTGAATCTTCTTTGCGCCATGAATGAGGCAAATGTCAAAAACATCATCTTTTCTTCTTCAGCAACTGTTTATGGAGATCCGTTATCCCTTCCCATAAAAGAAGACTTTCCTTTGTCGGCAACAAATCCCTATGGCCGGACAAAACTGATGATCGAAGAAATACTTCAGGACCTTTACCGTTCCGACAAGAACTGGAACATTGCATTGTTACGATATTTCAACCCGGTGGGTGCTCACAAAAGCGGTGAAATCGGAGAAGATCCTTTTGGCATTCCAAATAATCTTGTGCCATATATTTCTAAGGTTGCCGTGGGCTTTTTACCCCGGCTCAACGTCTTTGGGAATGATTATAATACCCCGGACGGAACAGGGGTCAGGGATTTTATTCACGTGGTAGATCTGGCGCTGGGCCACATAAGAACCCTGCCGAAACTGTTTACCAACCCGGGTATTGTGATCTATAATCTGGGAACGGGTACCGGTTTTTCAGTCCTGGAAATGATCAAAGGCTTTGAAACGGCAAGCGGTAAAAAAATTCCTTATAAAATCGCAGACAGAAGGCCCGGAGATATCGCAGCCTGCTGGGCAGATCCTGCCAAAGCAAAAGATGAGCTTGGCTGGGAAGCAAAAAAAACATTGGATGACATGTGCAAGGATACATGGAACTGGCAGAATAAAAATCCAAACGGATACAGATAAAACCAATGGGAGAAATAAATATGGATGATTATCTTCCCAGCCTTAAAAAAAGCATAAAAACAGGAAAAATCGGTCAGGCCAAAACACTTCTGGCGCAAATCGCCTCAAGACCTGCACCTGAAAAACAGGAGGTGCTTCAAATACTTGCTCTTGCGCCGGAAAAGGCAGCGTTTGAGCTTTTATCGTTTCTCACTGCAAAAGAACATAAAGATCCTGAAATTTATGACCGCCTGATCCAGCTCATTACAGACCGGGCACATCTTAATTTTGGCTTTGTCATTCTTTTATTTGACACAGAAGACGAACTGACGATTCTCCATTCGACACCCTTGGTAAGACACATCCTGTCAAATGAAACCGACAAGGAATTATTAAATAAAATTATCCGAACGGCGGGAAAAATAAAAATCGAAAGCCTGATCGATGATATTGCTGAATTTATTTTTTATGATGACGTTGGATTAAAAACAGAGGCTGTTAAAGCCCTTGAAAGAATCGGCACTCCCCTTGCCTGCGAAAAGCTGGAGCAGTCGTCAAAAACTGAAAAATGTGACCAAAATATTTTGGATGCGATCCAGATTCTCAAATCAAAAAATGCAATGCCGGAAGAACCCTGTGTAGAACAGGATGCACCACCAGATGAATATCAAACAGAACTTGACCAGCTTTCCTCCAGCGATGTTAAAAAACGATTTAACGCAATTATCAACCTTTCTGAAAAAGGCTCAAAAATTTCTTCCTTTCTTCTAAAACATCTGAAAACCAAAGACCATGATTTGCTGATTAATATTTTGAGCCTGATTTCCAGAACCATTCCAGTGGAAGCAATCATAGATCTTTTTGCCATCATTAATCAAAAAAAGATCGATAACACCATCAAGTTTGCAGCATACAGCGCGCTTGAGGCCTACCCGGAGCTTGAATCTGCCGCATCGGTTGTTCAGGGTGTTTCAGAGTCTGCCATGTTTGTTCGCCTAGCAGCGATAAGAACCCTGGACAAGAACCTGTCTGATTTTGTGTGTGCTGAAATTAAAACCAGGATCGAATCCGGTACGAAAAAAGGAGAATTGCTGGCAGAGACCATTTTAGATGCCCGGGCAAAACATATGATAGAATACCTTATGATTTCAGATACATTTGCTTATATGGCCTCGAACTACCTTGCCAGGACAGCACCCATACCGGTCCTTGATACATTTATAGACATTCTGGAAAAAAGAAATCTCAAATCAACTGCCAAAAAATATATGGATTTAAGAAAAAAAAAGGCTGTCCAGAAAAAAGATCAGATGATTGTCATCAGTTCTTCTGAAACGATTTTAAATACTTACGCCAAGCTGATATATTCATGCGGATTTTCAAGCCTCACATTTCAGCGATCCCAGGATGCCTTTGAAGCGATCGTATCCCAAAAACCTGGTGCCATTATCTGTGACCTTTTTTTAAACGATATGACCGGGATGGATCTTGCCAGAGAAGTAAGGGGACTGTATTCAAAAGATGATGTGCCGGTCATCATCTCCACCTTGCAGAAAAACCTGGATAAAGAGCTGCTCCAAAAAGAGCTGGATAATGCAGGGGTGACGGCCATCTGTGATTTTCCCCCCCAAACCGGCCAGATTAAATCCTGGATAAAATAATGACCTCAAATTTGAGCAGCAGGCCTGTTGCTCTGGGCGCCCGGGTAAAGCAATATCCAAAAATCTTAACCCTTGGATTCAGACCCAATTTCCAGGAATATTCTGTTCAGGAACAAAAGCAGATCCTGACGGCAAAAAAAATCTATTATCCTACAGCGTTTTATGCTGATTTGTTCAATGCAATGGGAAAACAAACCTTTCCCAGTTTCCATACCTATAAGTTTGCTTTGGATAAAATCAAACAGACGGCAATGTTTAACATGCTGGGCATACCACATCCTGAAACAAAAATTTTTTACGGAAAAAAACAAAAGCAAACCATCCTTCAATCTTTCAGCTTTCCGTTTATTGCAAAAAAAGCCAGGGGATCCTCCAAAGGAAACGATGTTTACCTGATTCGAAACAATGAGGATCTTTTGCAGTATTTAGAAAACAAAAAGCCTGCCTATATCCAGGAATATCTTCCCATTGACCGGGACATGCGGATTATCATTATCGGCAAAAAAATCAGGCTGTCCTACTGGCGGATTGCCGCCCAAAACAATTTTAAGACCAATCTTTCCCAGGGAGGGAGTGTCTGTTTTGATCCTTTGCCCCCAAAAGCCCTTGATCTTGCCCTCATGACAGCCTCTAAATGCGGATGGGATGATGTTGGAATTGATATTATTGAACATCACAATCAATTTTATGTTCTGGAAGGCAATATGAAATACGGGACAAAAGGATTTTGCAAAGCCGGCATTAACTATAAAAAAATGATGGCAGATCTGATAGTGGAAGGCAGGATCTAAAGGTTATAAGATCCCTGCATCCAGTTCATCTTGTTCCCATTCTGCCAAGTATGCTGTAATTGCCGCATATTTTGATTCCCCTTTTGGTATAAAAAGCAGATATCCTAATTGTTCAATCCCGGCTTCAAGGCATTTGAAAAAAGCGTCTTCAACCTGTGCAGGCCCTATCTTTTCCTCAGGTATCTCAATTGTGTCAAGCACTGTCTGAGTCAGATGACCTTCAGGAACAAAGATATCACTGACACATACGTTCCATTCTTCGGGAAAATTATTTATCTTCCATGAACTTAATGTCTCAGGTCTTAATATGGTTTTATTCTCCGGATTGAACGGGGCCTTGACAACCTTCATTTTTTGTTTCTCAAACTGCATTAAGGCTTTAAAAAGTGCGTTAAGATTATTTGAAAATATCCATTCTTCCTCTTCCAGCAGGACAGGTGGGAATTCACTGCTGGTCAACGCATATCTAAACGGACCGTGCTCTTTCCAAAATGTTTTAAACTCCTTTGAATTTGGTAATATTTTTCTTTTTATCAATTCAACACCCATTTTAAAATTATCCTTTAGAAAAAATAGTGACGCTTTTTCATCCTCCTCCGGGGTTACAGCTCTCGCGTTTACAACATACCTGTTACCCGATCTATTACGCAGATTTTTAAAAAAAATCAATCAAAGACATCAGAATCGGGTTAACCTTAAAAAAATATTGAATCATGTCTTGTTAACTTTTTTATTCTCCATGCCAGTTATTTTAGGATTTGAATGATTCTGCCACTTGTGCAATACAATGACATATGGTTGACAATAAAAGGAGAGAACAGATGAAATTTTTTTATTTTTTGGTAATAGGAGGCATGATGATTTTTTCCTGCGGGGCAAAGCAACCGGAAACTCTTGGAATTCACAACGGCCGTCTGACGGACTGTCCGGGCAGACCCAACTGTGTCAGCAGCCAGGCCTCTGGTCAAGAATCCATTGTGGCTCCCTTTCAATATCAGGGGGGAAGACAGATGGCTTTCAAACGGCTGAAAAAAGCTGCAGCATCCCTTAAAAGAACAAAAATAGTGACCGAAACCGATAATTATCTCCATATTGAATGCAAATCAGCCATCATGGGATTTGTGGATGACCTGGAATTTTACTTTCCCAAAGAGAAGATCATCCACGTGCGTTCAGCCTCCCGGCTCGGGTATTCTGATTTTAACGTCAACAGGAAACGCATTGAGCGATTGCGAAAACTGTTTGCAGAAAAATAAATTATTTCAGATAATTAAGGTCTCTCCATCATAATCGACATCATCCGTAAAAACGGTATTATCCTTAAATCATACCTTAAAATTGGAAATCATATGTTGTAATACCAACACCATTTCCTTTAAATCATTTGCACTGGTACTGATGGTTAAACAACTGTCAGACATTTCTTTGCTTGAAGAATTCACCTCTGAAATATCCTGATTAATATCTGTGGAGACCTGGCTGTTTTGTGTAATCATTTCATTTATTTCTTTTATTCCAAGAGATGCCTGGTTGACATTTGTATCAATTTCTTCAGTTGTTTTTGATTGAGTTTCAACACAGATTGCAATGGAGGATACAATGTCATTGGCTTGATTTGTTACGGTTCGAATTCCCTGAATATCTTTGATGGTTCCGGCTGCCGCTATTTGAATGCCATCGATCTGTTTTTTGATTGTCAATGTTGCATTAGAGGTCTGTTTGGCAAGATCCTTAATTTCATTTGCGACAACGGCAAATCCTTTTCCGGCTTCACCGGCACGGGCTGCTTCAATTGTTGCATTTAGCGACAGAAGATTAATCTGTTCTGAAATCTCGGTGATTGCCTCTGTCACAGTATTAATTTTGCAGGCAGCAGTTCCAAGTTCTTCCACCCGTGTTGATGTTTTTTGAGTTTGCAAGACTGCTTCTTGAATAATCTTACAGGATTTATCTGATTTATCGACAATATCGTTAATATTTTCCGTGAGCTGTGTGGCAGATGCCGCCACAATACTCACATTTGTTGACGTTTCTTCCATAGCCGATGCGACCGAATCCATATTCAAACTCATTTGAGTTGTCGCCTGGGCAACTGTATTTGATTTTTCTGCAGTGTTTATGGCATTGTCAGATATTATCGTTGAGATGTCTGAAAGTTTAATTGCCGAAGACCCTAATTTTTCTGTATTTTCCTTAATTCCTCTAATAATCCCGTGAAGTTTTTCAATAAACGTATTAAACCAACCGGTCAGTTCTCCAATTTCCAGGATACTTGAAATCTCAAGGCGTTTTGTAAGGTCGCCGTCTCCCTCGGCAACATCTTTAATCCCCTGCACAACGTTCCGGATCGGTTTAGTCAATGAATTTGAAAAAATAATGGTTACCGGAAAACTGATAACAATACAGCAAGTTGCTAAAATTATCAGAAGGTTGACGATTTGCCAGGTATTTTTCTTAACCGTGTCTTTTGAATAAAGCGTTATCACTGATCCTGTGTAGATATTGTCCGTATAAATGGGTAAACCGCATTGAAAAAAATCCTTGCCGTTTATGGTTATATCGGTAAAAGCCAGAGATTGCTTCTTTATGTCCCAGTTTTCCACTTTATTTGAAAAACCCTTATAGTCAAATTGTTTGTAGTCGGGAAAATCCCCTATGGAAAATTGATCTTTTAAAAAAATATTTATATTTGTGCCGAGAAGCTTTGACACATTTTTAATATATGAATCCTGAATCCTTTTTACGATCATGAGAAATCCGATATTTTTATCCTCGTATACAACAGGTTTGTATGCCACCTGGCAAAGATATCCTTTCAGGTTTTCAAATCGTACCCGTACATCTTGAGGTACTGAATCCTGAAACGTCTGTGGCATTACTTTTTTCATTGACTCGCTCTTTTTGAGCAGATGAAGACTGAAGGATTCACTTTCTTTAAGTTCAAGCGTTTCAAAGGTTGTTTTATTGTGTATAAATCCGGCGTAAACATCCTTGTTTTCCTTATCAAAAAAGGAAACCAGGTTTTTGTTTGAATCATAATATGCAATTTGATTTGCCCCGGAACTGAGCCCTGCTAAAAAAAAAGCTTTTGCAATTTCAAAATACTGGTTTCTGATCATCCAGTATCCGGATTCATCTTTATTTTCAATTAAGTATCCGATTTTTGAATCAAGGGAATCCATTTTTAAAGTTTGATTTAAATAAGAAATCAAGCTGGTTTCATTTTTTGAAAACTCATCAATCACGACATTTAGTGTTTTTTTTAAAAGATCGTTTGATGTGGCCTGATTTTGCTTATTCATAATCACATAAACAGCGGATATGGAAATTCCCATGGCAAAGATAACCATACCGATTACAATAAAGGTAAAACTGTTTTTCAAACTTCTTTTCATCAGAATACTCCTTTGTGGCAAAAATTTTTTTGCTTTCACATAAAAGTTTTAATGATACTTATTAAAACTTTTTTAAATAAACATTAAAAAAGTTGCTTTGTAAATACAAATAATTTAAAAAATATCGCTTTCCTTTTGGATGCCGTCAAAATACCCGTAAGGATCTTATCAAGCTATCTGATCAGATTTAATGTGGAAGGTGGTCTATTTATTTCTTGACCTTAAATTTTGATTCTGTTAACTATGTCGTCTTAATATGGTTAACGAACAGAAAAATATCAAAGAAAAAATACTCAACCTCCTCTATCTGGCAAAAGGAGAGACAGTATCCGGTGTCAAACTAAGCAATGCCCTGGAGGTTTCCCGGGTGGCGGTATGGAAACATATTACCGCCTTAAAGGAAAGCGGGTTTGATATTGAATCCCGGCCAAAAGGATATGGATTGTTAAACCACGATGATCTTTTGATGCCGTTTTGTTTTAAAAAAGAATTGCAA
>JAHJLN010000180.1 GCA_018821715.1 Pseudomonadota bacterium
ATGACCCCATTATTTTAAGCGAAACCACCCAATACCAGCATATTGCCATCACCCACTATAAACCCTTTGACGAGGTCCGGCTTTTTTTAAACGGGAATCTGCAGTTCTGCAGCACGGATGAACAACGGTATCATGAACCCATGGTCCATCCGATAATGAATCTTGTCCCCGTTAAAACAAAGGTCCTTATTCTCGGCGGCGGGGATGGGTGCGTGTTAAGAGAGGTTTTAAAGTACAGCGATGTAAAACAGGTGCTTCTAGTGGACCTTGACCCTGAAATGACCCGTCTTGCCAAAACCCACCCTGTGCTGAAACGGATCAACCAGGGATCCTTTGATGATTCCCGCCTCGTGACAATCACAGGTAAAGGCATTTCCCCTGGAATCCATAAGCGGCTTTATATTGAACCCCAAAAGAGAAATCACATAAACCCGGCTGAAGCAAAAAAACTGGCTGACGTCAGTGTGATGAATGTGGATGCGGATAAGTTTTTAAGTGACGTACAAGGCTTCTGGGATGTCATCATCATTGACATGCCCGACCCGTCCACCCCGGAGCTGACCAAGCTGTATGCCCTGGAGTTCTATAAAAAGGTAAGACTGCATTTATCACAGCACGGGTTGATGGTGGTTCAGGCAACCAGTCCCTATCTTGCGAAACAAAGCTTTCTTTGTATTGGAAGAACCATTGAAAGTGCCGGGCTTTCCATTCTCCCGTTTCATGAGAATGTCCCCAGCTTCGGGGACTGGGGATGGTTTCTGGCCTGGCACCCCACTATCGGAAAAGAAAAAATCATGGAAAAGATAGAACATCTCACTATTGACGTGCCCACAAGGTTTATTACCCCCCAGGTTTTTAAAAGTGAGCTTGTTTTTGGTAAAAATGATCTTGATACAACAAATAAACTGATCAATACCATTCTTCACCCGGCTTTGTTAAGCATTTACAACCACGAGTCCTGGCTGTTGGAATAACTTTCAGGATATTCCTACCCAGGCCCCCGGATTTAATTTCATGGGTGCCGGATCATTTAAAATAGTTATTCACAATGGCTTGATGCACCCCGTTCTGCCTGAGTTGATCAAGGGCTTCCTGGAACCTTTGAACCACGCTGTCATCTATTCCTTTGTTAAAGGCATACCAGAACTGATACTCATCATTCAGTATCAGGGCTTGTTCTATGTCCGCCCACCTGTGTCCACTCTGTTCCAGGCGATATGCAAGCATCACATCATTCATTACGATAAAATCAATCCTGTTAATAAACAGTTTTCTGATATTTAAGGAGTCACTGGCGACCTCCTGTATATTTCCCGGCGGGATCCCGGCGTGCAAAAGGTCGTCAACCGCTGCATAGCCCCTTCCCACCCCAACGGTATGAGAACGGACATCTTCCAGTTTATCGATCTTCAGATCTATGCGGGTTTTGAGTTTATACAAGGCAAAAATCCGCGGGTAAATCGGACCCACCCAATTATAGAGATTTTCCCGCTTCTCATTACGCGCAACACCCAGACTGAAGGTGTCTTTGGATTCAGAAAGAATTTTAAACATCCGTGGCGCAGGATAAAACTCAATAACAATGTCAATACCCTTCATATTGCGGATCATGGCCTGGAGCACATCCACATAAAACCCTTTGGGCTGATGGTCTTTCTCATACATCAGGGGCGGAAGATCGGTGCCAACAACTGTGTATTGTTCTGCTCCTGCAGAAGGACTGAACCCTGATAAAAAGATAACAGCAAACAAGAAAAACTTTTTCATCACCATCTCCTGTGGAATATATATTATGCCTTGCCGGCTGATCCCAGGACATGCGTGTTTTTATGCATGTAAAGCTGCTTTAATGAATCCCTGGCAGGTCCCAGGTATTTTCTGGGATCATATTCCCCTGGAGATTCAAAAAAAACTTTCCTGATGGCAGCGGTCATGGCAAGCCTGCCGTCTGAATCAATATTAATTTTACTCACGGAAAGTGCAGCCGCTTTTCTGAGCTGTTCTTCGGGAATGCCGATGGCATTTTCAATTTTACCGCCATATTGATTAATCAAATTAACCTGATTTTGCGGTACGGACGATGATCCGTGAAGGACAATGGGAAACCCGGGAAGCCTTTTTTCAATTTCATTTAAAATATCAAATTTAAGGGGCGGCGGAACCAGTTCCCCTTTTTCATTTCTCGTGCATTGTTTTGGGGTAAACTTGTTGGCCCCATGGGATGTGCCGATGGATATGGCAAGGGAATCCACCTTTGTCCGCTTTACAAAGTCCTCAACCTGGGAAGGGTTTGTGTAGGTGGATTTTTCTGCAACCACATCATCTTCAACACCTGCAAGCACGCCCAACTCTCCTTCAACCGTTACATCATGCTGATGGGCAAATTCAACAACCCTGGCAGTCAGTTCAATATTCTGTTCATATTCAAGATGGGAGCCGTCAATCATAACAGAAGAAAATCCCATGTCCACACAGCTTTTACACAGATCAAATGTATCGCCATGGTCCAGATGAAGGGCGATGGGGATATCACACCCCAGCTCTTTTGCATATGCCACAGCGCCCTGGGCCATATATCGCAAAAGGGTCTGATTGGCATACTTTCTTGCCCCTGAAGAGACTTGAAGAATCACTGGTGATTTTGTCTCAACACAGGCCTGAATAATGGCCTGGAGCTGCTCCATGTTGTTGAAATTATAGGCTGGAACAGCATACCCCCCCTTAACCGCTTTTTTAAACATGTCCCGGGTATTTACAAGTCCGATTTCTTTATAATTAATCATGGTTTTCCCCTTTGTTTATTGGGTGTATTGTTGTTTTATGCCCCATGGCCTGATCTTTTTTTAAATAATACATCCATGGCCTCATGGTGAATTTTTGACACAAGTTCCTGCCCGCCAAAACTTTCTATATAAAATTTCATTATCGGTTCTGTTCCCGAGGGTCTGACAGCAAACCATGAACCGTCATCAAGGGTTACTTTAACGCCGCCAATGGGAGCATTGTTCCCCCTGGCCTTTGCTGTGACGGATGAAACGCTGAGTCCTGCGATGGTTGAACCCTTAACTGAATCCGGATCCAGGCAGTTTAACACCTCTTTTTGATGATCGTCAATTGGAGAATCAATTCTTTGATAACAAGGATCTCCATATTCCGGAATCAGGACATTCCTGTAAATTTGTTCCGGTGTTTTTCCGGTTTTGGCAAGGATTTCTGCTGCCAGCAATGTCATGCAGAACCCATCCTTGTCCGTGGTCCAGACCGTTTGGTCACGGCGCAGAAAGGATGCGCCCGCACTTTCTTCTCCGCCAAAGGCAAGGCTGCCGTTTAAAAGTCCTTTGACAAACCACTTGAACCCCACCGGCACTTCAAAAACCTTTCGATTTAACCCTGTTGAGACTTTGTCAATCATGCTGCTGCTCACCAGGGTCTTGCCCACCAGAAGATCTTTTTTCCACCCGGACCTGTTCTGCAGCAAATACCAGATGGCTGCTGAAAGATAATGATTCGGGTTCATCAAACCCTTGGATGTCACAATGCCATGCCGGTCAAAATCAGGATCATTTCCCCAGGCAATATCAAACTTGTCGGCCAGGGTGATCAGTTTTTCCATGGCAAAGGGAGAAGAACAGTCCATCCTGATCTTTCCGTCCCAGTCAGCCGGCATGAATCCAAAGGTCTGGTCCACATCTGTATTGACAATGTCCAGATTCAGATGATACCTGTCTGCAATGGGCGCCCAGAAGTGAACACCTGCTCCGCCCATTGGGTCAACACCAATCCTAATGCCGGACTCTTGTATGATTTCCATGTCAACGACCTGTGACAGGGCATCAACAAACGGTGTGATAAAATCCTGTTCATTGATTGCAGCTTTTTTTCGGGCTTTTTCATAGGACACCTGCAGGATCTGGTCTCCTTTGGTGTCCATGAGCTGGTTTGCTCTTTTCTGGATCCATGCGGTCACAGTTTCATCAGCCGGCCCACCCGTGACAGGATTGTATTTAATCCCGCCATCCCCCGGCGGATTATGGGATGGCGTAATCACCACCCCGTCGGAAAAATTCTTTGTTCTTTTCTTATTGAATTCAAGAATCATAAAAGAGATAACCGGAGTGGGGGTGTAGTCGTCTCCTGCATGAATAATGACGTCAACATCATTTGCCGTAAAAACCTTTAACGATGTCCTGAATGCAGGTTCTGAAAGGGCATGAGTGTCAAATCCAAGGTACAGGGGTCCGGTTATCCTGTTGGTCAACCGGTATTCACAGATGGCCTGGGCAGTTGCGGCAATGTGCAGTTCGTTGAATGTCCCGATAAACGAACAGCCCCTGTGGCCGGAGGTTCCAAATGAGACAGGTCCTTTAATATCAACGGTATAATAAGACGAGACCAGCCGTGATATGTCTGTCAACATTGACTTTGGCACCTGTTTGCCGGCCAGTTCATGTGGTTTCATGAAATCGTATCCTTAAAATAATAAAGTCTGACACTCTGGTTCATATACTCACCACGGAATTATGGCAGTTTCCGTAAGAACAGTAAACATACTTATCTGCCTGGGGATCATTTCCCCAGATGATTCTGTCAACAAAATACCTGAATTGATATTCCCAACCTTTTTTAAGCGCAAGGGTAACAGCAAAGCCGCCTTTTTTTAGGGGTTTCATCGGTGTTGCCGTTTCATTCCAGTTGTTGAATTCACCAACAATAAAAATACGTTTTGCATCCCAGGCTTCCTGTTTGGACAGTCTGAATGTCACTTTACAGATCGGCCGTGTTTTTAAATACTGTTTTTTAATACTCATACCTTACCTCTTTTGTTATAAATTTCGTATAGCTTGTTCGATACGTCACGGTTCTTTTTTAACCCTGCTTCAGCGCGGTTAATCGCTGTAAGAATCCTTTATCCAAACGTATTGAAAATGGTTTGGGGAATATAATGTGCCTGCTGAGCCGGATTCAATAACTTAAGACTGCTTTCATTGCCGAGCAGGTTGGTTAATTTTTTTATTAGACAAGCAACGGTCAACCGCATCAAAAGCACAAGAAAACTTCTGAAATTCCAATAAATTCAATAGAAATCAGCATACTACAAAATATGGGACAAAACAAATAAATTTTAAAAATCTGGTTTGCAATATTTTAAATCTCTGATAAAACACATACTCAGCAACGTTGAAGATATTACACCAGAACAATTATGGCCCATATAAAAATTTTAAAAGCAGTATCTGTTTTGAAAAATGGATTGACTAAATAAATGAACCGTTTCTGGAGTCCTTTTGTCAATCGCTTGGAACCTTATGTCCCGGGCGAACAACCGGCAGATGGGAATTTAATTAAATTAAATACAAATGAAAATCCTTATGGGCCTTCACCAAAGGTGCTGGCAGCCATGAAGGATGAAATCTCAAATGATCTGCGCCGCTACCCAGATCCAGAAGCCTGGGCTTTGAAATCTGTAATCGCAGATACCTATGACATATCGATTGATCAGGTGTTTGTTGGCAATGGATCGGATGAAGTTCTTGCGCATATGTTTCATGGCCTTTTTTGCCAGGATCAACCCGTATTATTTCCGGATATCTCATATAGCTTTTATACCGTTTATTGCGGTCTGTATCAAATTCAGTATCAGCTTGTCTCTTTGAATGACCAGTTTGAAATCAATATCAAGGATTATTGTCAACCCAATGGCGGAATCATTATTGCCAATCCCAATGCCCCCACTGGCATTGCAATAACGCTTGAGCAAATTTCGGCTTTGCTGGAATATAATAAAAAAAGTGCGGTTATTATTGATGAAGCATATATCGATTTTGGTGGCAGGACAGCCGTCTCATTAATTCATAAATACCCCAATCTTTTGGTTGTTCAAACCTTGTCCAAGTCCAGATCGCTGGCAGGATTAAGGGTTGGATTTGCAGTGGGAAATAAGGAATTGATCGAGGCGCTTGCCCGGGTGAAAAACAGTTTTAACTCTTATCCACTGGATCGACTGGCCATTGCCGGGGCAATGGCGGCCATAAAAGATACTGAAGGGTTTAATCATACCCGCAATAAAATTATTCAGTCCAGACAGTATTTGACAAAGGCATTGAGCAGGATTGGCTTTTATGTTCTGCCATCGCTTGCCAATTTTGTGTTTGCTTCCCATGAAAAGATAAAGGCAAAGATCATTTATCAGGTATTAAAAGATCAGGGTATACTGGTACGATATTTTGATCAGGATAGAATTCGAAATTTTATTCGAATTACGATTGGTACCCAAAAAGAATGCGAAATGCTTGTAAAGTCGTTAACCGATTTGTTTTAGTCTTATGATAAATCATAAAAAAAATATGGTTTGTGAATCAAGTACGGTTCTAATTTTTAAGACATTTATCCCCGCCGATACCCGGCATGCTCAACTTCCCCCTTCTATTTTATTAAAACTTAACAATTTTATTTTACAAAAAGCCTTTACGAACTTGCTACATCTTCCAGCAAACGTAAGGTGATCCGCCTGGAACGGGTATGCAGAATTTCTTATGGCAAATATTAGTAAAACCCATTTTATCTTGATAAATACAGGAATTGCGGGCATAATGAGTTTTCTGTATCAACAGATGGAATCGGCTTCAATTATTGACGAATGAATCATTTATTTATATGACATCACAAAAAACAAATCAGCACTTAGACAAATTTATAGACTCTATTTGTTCAACTACTTTTGTAAACCAAAAAAAAAGTGAGGCCTGGACTGATATCCCCCTGACAAAAGAGTATAAAGTAACCTTTGAACTGATCAACGACACGATTCTTTCTGCTTTCCCAAAGGGAAAAATAAGCTATGAAGGTA
>JAHJLN010000181.1 GCA_018821715.1 Pseudomonadota bacterium
CCAGTTAGTCGACTACAACATGCCTTTTAGACTACCAGATTGTAATATATTTATATTGACAAAACGAATTTTTTCAGGCTATTTAAAGGGGCTTAAATTTAGATAAATATATGATAATAAAAATAATCAATAATATCCTTAATTCCGTTATTTTATTATGGATTATCCTGTTTGGAGTGATCTCAAATCATCCGGAATGCAGTTTTCTCATTTCAGATATTTGTCATGATAAAAAGTTATCATTTACCATAAAACAAGTATCGATATTACCATGCGACATTCTTGCATTAAACTCCATGGCCCAGTGCAGAGATGGCGTTTGCTGTGAAGAACAGCAATGTAAAGATGAAAAAAAGATTTTAATTTCAGGACAATACCAGAAATTATTTAAGCAAGTCTTGGGAAATGAAACAATATTTATTTTCCCGAATGATAAAACACAAAAGCGACCAGTCGATGCCTTTCAAAATAAAATTCCCCAAAAAAATTCCATTTACATTTTTACTCAAACTTTTCTGATTTAGCCCGTTTTTTTTATGCTTTTTGCACACACTTTGAAAGTCACTCTCAATTGCTCTTAAAATTCGTATGCAAAAGCTAATTTCTATAGGTTGACTAATGGCAGGGTATATAATCTTCTTGTCACGTTGAGGAAAAATTACCTGGAATAATCTATCCCGGGTAATCATTTATATTAAGACAAACAAATAGAATAAAAAGATTTTCAAATGTCACAAACAAATCAAGATTTTGATAAAAACTGGGCTATTCTTTTTCTAACCTGGATTTTGGTTAGTGTCTCTACCTTGGGAAGCCTGTTCTTTAGTTATATTATGGACTTTGCCCCCTGCGTCTTATGCTGGTACCAGCGAATATGCCTGTTCCCTCTGGTTATCATTTTGGCCACAGGGCTTTTTCCCTTTGACAAGCGAGTCATAAGGTATTCGTTACCCTTGGCAATTGCGGGCTGGCTCACCGCTATCTATCACAATTTGCTTTACGCAGGCATTATCCCGCAAGATCTGCAACCTTGCAATAAGGGGATATCATGTACTGAAAAGTATATAGATTTATTTGGTTTTTTAACAATCCCAATGCTTTCGCTGATTTCGTTCTCAGCAATACTAATTTTATTAGTTTTTTTAAAACGGAGGATATCTTAAATGAAATATAAAATATTTGCAGGCACATGCCTTGCCTTGATCGGTATATTTGCGGCCACCAGTTTGTATTATAAAAATCAACAAGTCAAAAAATATGATTTTCTGGCTCAAAATAATGCGTCCAATTTTATAAGGGAACATTCAGCGACACTTGGCAGCAGTGATGCAAAGGTTTTTCTTGTTGAATTTATGGATCCGGCCTGTGAGACCTGTGCCGCTTTTTCCCCCCTTGTCAAACAGATAATGGATGCCCATCCAGGTAAAATAAAACTCGTTCTTCGTTATGCGCCTTTTCATGAAGGAGCAGATTATTTTGTTAAGATTTTAGAAGCCGCAAAAAAACAAGAAAAATATTGGGAGACACTGGACGTAATGTTCAAATCCCAATCATATTGGACCAGTCATCATAAGGCACTGCCTGAAAAAATTTGGCCGATTCTGGCAAACGCGGGCCTCAATATAGATAAACTTAAACAAGATATGCAAGACCCGTCAATTGATAAAATAATTGAACAGGATCTTGCTGATGCCAAAACGCTTGATGTACGTAAAACACCTGGCTATTTCGTCAATGGTAATCCGCTTGTCACCTTTGGCCGCCAGCAATTGTATGATTTGATTCAATCAGAAATTAACGCACAATATTAAAATTGAAAATCAAAAGTTCGTTTTTATCAATCTCTTATTGAGGAGTTGAACTTTCGGTTTCAAATCTTAAAGGGAATAAAATGATATGAAAAAACTACTCATTTTAATGGTTATATTTTGTTTTTCTCTGTTTCTTTCCGCTTGCAAACAGGAACAGGCTACTTTGAAAGTAGGTGATGCAGCCCCGGATTTTTCTTTAATTGACAGACAGGGTAAGACCTGGTCTCTTTCTGAGCTTAGGGGGCAGGTGGTTTTTATCAATTTTTGGGCAACTTGGTGCCCCCCTTGCTTGAAAGAGTTACCGTCAATGCAGAATCTTTACACAAGGATACCCAAAGATAAATTCAAAATACTGGCTGTCCTGAACAAGGACAAGCCTGCTCTGGCAGATTTTGTTGCAAACCAAAAAGGACTTACATTCACTATTCTTGATGATGAGCAGAATGTGGTGGGTTCAAAATATTTTTTGACAGGGTTACCGGAAACTTTCATTATTGATAAACAAGGTATTATCCGGGAAAAGGTCATAGGGGCTGCTCAGTGGGATTCCCCTAATGCGGTACAAATGATAATGAACTATATTAACCAATAAAATTATGGCTGGAAAAAAGACATCACCAAAAAAAATCAGGATCATTCCATTTGTAATAATAATTTTTTTTCTTCTCCTTGGAATGATTGGTATTGGTTTAGATGAACCGTCACGTGTCCTGAATCAAGCAACACAAATTTGTTTGTCCTGTATAGGAATAGGATGACCCATGGATGTTATGCGCAAATGGGTTCAGGTCATCTTCTTTTTTATGACCAATGGTTATTTGAACTTTCCTGTTACCAAGGCGATATACAAAGGGCCGTTAAAAGTCGTTTGTTCACCCGGCCTTAATTGCTATTCGTGCCCTGCGGCAACTACATACTGCCCAATAGGGGCTTTACAGCAGCTTTGGGCTGGTATTCGAATGTCCATTGAAACCGGACAATTTTTTATCGGTTTTTATGTTATTGGAACTATGGGGATTATTGGCGGATTTGTAGGCCGAATGGTTTGTGGGTGGGTTTGTCCATTTGGCCTTTTTCAGGAGTTGCTCCATAAAATTCCTTCAACCAAATTTAATATCTGGCCGTTATTGCGGTATTTAAAATACGGTCTTTTACTTTTTATGGTTATTTTACTGCCCCTTTTTGCCATTGATGAATTTGGAACAGGAGAGCCTTGGTTCTGCAAGTATTTTTGCCCTGCCGGTACCTTGGAAGCAGGAATCCCAATGATAATTTTGCAGCCGGCCCTTCGCATTAATCTGAATTGGGTTTTTGCACTTAAGGTGACTATTCTTGTTTTTTTTATTGTTTGGGCTATTTTTGCAAGTCGGCCATTTTGCAGGACAGCTTGTCCGCTTGGGGCATTTTATGCGCTGTTCAGCAAAGTTAAATTGGTTAAACTTAGCCTGGATCAGGACAGATGCAATCATTGTAATGCCTGTCATGAGGTTTGCCCGATGGGGGTTCATTTCAACAAGTCACCAGATGACATGGAATGCATCTCTTGCATGTCTTGCAGCAACGTATGCAAAGCTAACGCAATCAGGATTGAAATAGGAGGTTTGCCAATTTCAGGCAATCCTAAAACATCAAAGCCAAAGCTAATATAATTTGACCATCTTTTGCTCGAGAGTACTTATGGTATCATTAGGGACGAGTCAAATCAATAAAAAGGTAATGACTTCCAAAAGATATAATCAGGGCCTTTGACCCGATCAGAAGAGCCTATATAAATGTGTATGTGTCTTCTTTTCAAAAATCATCAAACCGCAATATATAGTTTCCGAAGATTATTCTTCATCAGGTCAGAATTTCTATTTTTAATATCAATCTGAAATCTTGATGGACTTATGATTTATTATCCTTGTTAGAAGTATTTAAAGATGGGAATTCTTATGGATACCAACACAAATCTTGATTTTGAAATCTGATTTTTGAAATGCCGGGCCGATTCCATAGCGGATCGGCCCAATCTTTTGATTCATCATCCAGGAAGGTTGTCGACCCATCGAATTGCCTCAGAGTCACTTATTTTTCCAAGATACCTTTGTGTGGTGGATAAATTTGAATGGCGTAATAGCACCTTGCTGACAATTTCAAGTGGTGTGCCGGAACGAGAGGCATAAGTTGCAGCATGCCTTCGGAGGTCATGAGGCCTGACTTTAGTGTCTACTAAATCTCCAGCCTTTTTAACAACCAATCTTGCTCCGGCATAAGTTATTGTAAAGCATATCAAAAATTACCGTTCAACCAATGTAGAAACTTTAATCTGGCAAAATTGAATGAAATCAACTATATCTTCAACAGAGTTGAACAGATATCATAATAATTTTCATGCAGCATGAGAAAATACTTAGAGTAGTTTTTCAGAAGGCCGGATGAGAAAAAATCAAACTTTATCGATAAGAACCATTTATGAAACAATTCGGGCTCCGAATTAAAATTAGGCAAAACATATCAATTAAAGGAGATTAAAAAATGACGACAACCGATGAAACTGAAAAAAAACCACTATGGGTAGGAATTGAGGAGAAATTGCTTGAGCTTAACGCAGGAGAACTCTCAGGGCGAGCCAAGGAAGCAGCGATTCAAAAGATTGTGGGCGAGCTTGATAATGAAGGTTTCAATGTCTCCAAAAGCGGAGGCAAGATGATGCAATTGAGATGGGCGATGGATGACATGCTGAAAGTTGGGAGGCCGCTGATGAAGGATTTTAACGATGCGATTGCAGCGCTTTCACTGGAAGACGTACCCGATCCTTATTCAGCGACCAGTAAGCTTATCGACAACCTTGGTGAAACTTGGGAAGAACTCAAGAAAGTCGAATGCAGACTGGACATAATACGGATTGTCGAAGAGACAAGACTCGATTTGCTTGTAAAAAAAGCAAAAGAACTGTCTGAAAATGAAAGTATCCGATACCTCATTGGAGAACAGTTAGAACGCGAGGTGATCGTTAATAAATTAGGCATTACAGAAGAAAAACTGGTCGAGGTGGAGGCTGAAATTGCAAAGGAAAAGGCAGAGAGAGAAAGAGTGGCAAATCTGCTGAAGAAGGTTGACGGCAAATCAGACGAAGAAAAGGTGAAGCACTTAATTACAAATAAGGTGACAGAGGAATTGATAATAGAGATGGCAGCAGTTGACCAGGCTGCTATTAACAATGCTAAAAAAGCCATGGAAGAGGAAATCAAGGAGCAACAAAGGTTAGCAGAGGAGGCAGCCGCGAAGAAAAAGGCGGAGGCTGCAGGTCCTGCTTTGGAAGATATTACCCCGGCTGATATGATTGACCACATCGATTCTATTCGTGAAATAATGGAATTTAGCGAAGTAGAGAAAGAAATCAGGACGATGTGTGAACAAAGCGCTATCCCACAGTGCCTTGTTGACATTGCCGTTTCTGATCCTGGCAAATTGGATGAACTCGAAAAAAAGGCAGAAGGATAATATTGTCAGAGAATTGAAACTGGAGATATTTTCGGGAAAATAGTGCTATGGCAGGCAAAATTTTTTAAGTCGAAAATACTTTAGCAAAGCTTCATTCTTATGAAGATATAACGAATAGCTTCACCTGACCCTAAAGGCAGGTAGCCCTAGGATCAGGTGAACATTCCGTTGTTAGGACACGAAGAATGGAGCGCGACTTGTCTATTTTTGTTTACAGTTGCCTCTGTCAAAATAGGCTTTGGTTTCTTTTGTGATTGTTGATTGTGAGACTCCTATTCAGGTCATCAAATTAACAAATAGACAGTCAAGTATGATTATCCCAGTGCTGATTATTCAAAATCATGAATAGTAAAGGATATCAGCACAATACATCATTAAAGTTCAACCATTTATTTTTTGAAACTTTGGCAGGCCGCGGATAAAAACCGCATCTTTTTCAGTGGACATATGGGTAATATCCATGTCAATATTAAAAGTGTCCCCACCGATTTTGGTGACAAAGGGCTGGACTTTTTGAATTTCAACAGGGTATTCCGTGCCATTAGTCAGCGACAGCATCTGAAGCAAATTGGCCGCTAATTGGTCCGTATCGTTTTCATTGGGTTTCGGCACAATATTCGGAGTAATATATAGCAATCGTTTAGAAGCGTCATATCGGATGGAAGCATCACAGTTGAACACGGCATTGAGGTTGCCGATATCCAATAACAGAACCTGTTTGCCCAAATGAGTTGCAAATTTAAGATTTTTGCCTTGAATCGTCATCTCAAACTCTACTTTATTGGAGCCGATGTTGACCTGATTAATAGTTTGGACCCATATTTTTCCTTTTAAATACTGCCCATTTTCGAGATTCAACGGCAACGCGGCTCTGATAAAATTGATCATCACGCTGCGAGGAATAGTGACGCTGATTTCATCAGAGGATACGGTTTGCGCATGACTGCCGGAAAAAGGGATCAGTATAAATAAGCAAATAATAATCACACCCAGACAATTGTTTTTTTTCATAAGATACGATTCTCATCCTTTTTTTTGGAAATCAAAATCAGATACACAGGTTGACAGGCTTTAACTTATAATGAAAAAGCAATTATTGCCAGGGCAAAATACAACAGTGGAATCAATTGCATATAGATGGTGTACCTCTTAAAGATATCAATCCGGATAACTTGCTTAGCTATAATCCGAACCACACCTATGAGATTACTTACAAAGGAAAAGGAGAGAAAATTACTTTCTTCCTGTTGGAATCAATTACGCATCAATGATCAGGGGATGGCAGACCTGACCAGCCAATCGATTCCATATAATCCTGAACATGTCTACAGCATTCGCTATCTTGGCCAAGGCAAACCTTTGGTATTGCGGCTTTTGGATGCGGCAGGAAGCTGGCAGGACAACAGCGGAGAAATAACGGTCAAGCTATTGGATGTCAATTGAACAGAATTCTTAAGCTGTGGGGAGTTGATGCGAATAATTCCATTTCAATTGCTGTGATCGCCTATCAAGACCGAAACCGGCCATCCAACCCTGCTGACCTGGTAGGGTAATTCTGAATACTTTCCTTTTAGAGAGATTTATAAACCAAAGAATTTGAAACATCGTCGTTTCTTTGCTCGGCTATTTTTAACGCAGCCGTAATGGCATATAGACCATTTTTATCTACTCCGACCGCTACTTGTCTTTTATCTTTAAAAATCATTAATAGATAAACCAGGGGAAGAGCTGGAGAAATTTTTTCAGCAATAGTCGGCATTTCTTTTATCGATTCAAGCTGATCTAAATCAAAACCAACCATTCTTTTCTCAATGAGTCGTTCTCTGAGGTATGGCTCTACCCAGAACCGATTTTCAGCTTCATCAAAAGTTACCATTCGGCACTGATTTTTTTTATTGATATAAACTATCTTCATTTTAAATCTCCTGCTTATTCGATAACCTATAGTGAATATGAAATCCATATACAAGGAGAAAGTGATCCTCTCCCAGGAAATTAAACAAAAGGTTTAACTAATTTTGAAGGAATTTTTGAAAATCTAAAGAAGCGGGCTTATCCGGTTGATCTGAGTCAATGTTATCCTTGTGCGTACTATTCCAAAGTTTGAAAAATAAAGGATAGTAAAAATATTAACCAGTTGAATTGAATCAAACCAATCTTTTTTTCATATAGAGTTTGGAATGTTTTTTATAATAATTTTCTAAAATACCAAAAATTGTGTATCCCTGTTTTTCATAAAAGGCTGGTGCTTGAAAACTGTAAGTGTAAAGGTATGAGCTATGGCAATCTTTCTGTTTTGCAGTTTTTTCGGCTTCAAACAGTAACCGCTCACCCATTCTTTTTTTCCTGTTATGTTCGGACACCCATAAACTGATTATTTCGAGCCATCCACCCCCAAATATACAGTCTATCCCTGCAATGATTAAACCTGATTCATCTGTCATTTTGTAAAGGAAATTATTAAAAGCATAACCTTTAATAATATTACCATTGAAGCCCATTAATTTGTCATCAAGATATTTTCTATCTTTTTTATTTGGCCTGTCTGTGTAGATTAATTTCATATTGTTCATTTTTTTTTATTTACAGATAAGACTCTATACTTCACCACTGAAATTTGCTTGTATTCGGATACTTAATTTCAAGTCGAAACTTTCGACTCATTCAGGATTTTTCTGACCATTTCGGCAAGATCGCCCATTGCGACCGGCTTCATTAGAAACCCTTTTACACCCAGTTCTCTGGCTCGCTTCTCATCGTTATTATCACTAAAACCGGTACAAATAATGATTGGAATATCCGGTCTGATCGATATCAATTCCCAGGCAAGTTGCTCTCCGGTCATATCCGGCATGCCCCGGTCGCTGATAACCAGATCGAATTTTGACGGATCAGTTTTAAAATCAGCCAAAACATCCAGACTGCTCGTTCGAATAGACACCTGATAGCCAAGTTTTTCGAGTATCATCTGTTCCATACGAACGATCGGCTCTTCGTCATCAACCAGCAAAATGCTTTCGCAGCCCGTCGGATACTTCCTGGTGAGTGAGTCAGTCCTGCTGTCCGAAGCATTTCCCAGAAGGGGCAAGTACACATCAAAGGTTGTTCCCTTCCCGACCTCGCTGCAGGCTCGGATATCCCCGCCGTGTTCCTTCACGATGCCATGCACCACAGAAAGCCCCAGCCCCGTTCCCTTTCCTAGTTCCTTGGTGGTAAAATAAGGGTCAAATATTTTATCTATCAGCGATTGATCAATTCCGGTTCCGTTGTCGGATATGGTGAGACAGGCGTATCTGCCGGATTTCATGGAATTATCTTTTTCAAATAAAGTCTCTTTTAGTTCAAGATTGATTGTTCCGCCTTTTTCTTCAACAGCATGATAGGCGTTGGTGATGAGGTTCATGGCAATTTGATGCACCTGCGTTGGATCTGCTAAAACCATTCCGCAATCCGGCAGGATATGGCTTGCGATTTCAATGTTCTTGGGTATCGTGGCCCGGGCCAGATTCAAGACTTCTTTCATGATAGGCTGAATCCGGATGGGCAGTTTCATAGGGTTGGACTGGCGGCTGAAAGTCAGAATTTGTTTAACAAGATCGCTGCCCCGTTTTGCAGATTGATGGATTTGTTCAATTTTTCCGTACTCAGAGTTGTCTCGTGACATCTCATTAAGCAGCATCTCTGAAAGGCCGCTGATCGGAAACAATATATTGTTCAGGTCATGGGCAATGCCGCCTGCAAGCGATCCAACGGACTCCATTTTCTGTGCCTGTTGAAGTTTTGCAGCAATCAGTTTGCTTTCTGTAATGTCGCGTGTGCTGGAGATGATATGGGGTGCGCCTTTCAGAGCAATAACGCTGGCAGACATCAATGCAGTTCTAATACTGCCATCTTTCCTCAGGAACTGTGCTTCAAGGTTCTCGTAATATCCCTTTTCTTGAAGACCCTGAACCAATTTTTTCCGGTCGGAGGGATTTTGCCATATGTTTATTTCCGAAGGTGCCTTTCCAATAACGTCTTCACGGGTAAAGCCAATCTCCCGTGTGAATCCTTTGTTGATATCTATAAATAGACCGTTGTCCATGCGGTTGATGCACACCGCATCCGGACTGAAATTAAACGTCAGTCGAAATCTTTCTTCGCTCTCCCATAAAGCCTCCTCCGCTTGTTTGCGGTCGGTGATGTCACGGGCCATGGAGATCATCCCAATGATCTTTCCATTTTCAATAATGGGCGCGCCACTTACTTCCGCAAACTTGATTTTTCTATCTTTTGTTATAAACTCATATTCCTCAGACTCAAAGACTTCTCCCTGCAGGACGCGGGTAATCTGGGAAAAGCCCTTTTCAAGATATCTTTCGGATAAAATGTTCAGATCAATAACAGATTTGCCTATAAATTCTTCGTTCTTGTATCCGAGATACCTCTCCATTGAAGGGGAAACGCTGGTAATTGTATAATTGAGGTCAATTGAATAGATAACCTCGTTGATGCTGTCAAAAAGAAGCTTGTAACGCTCTTTGGACGCCTTTAGCGCGTCTTTTGCAATTTTTTTCTCGGTTATATTTCGTGAAAATCCCAGAATGCCGATAGGCTTTTGATCAAAGTTGCGTACAAATGTCATTGAGAGTTCGACCAGCAGTTTTGTTCCATTTTTGTGCGTCTGCTCCGTTTCAATGATCCTGGAACGATAGATGTTCTTATCCGGCAAGTCTTCCATCCGCAACTCTTCCGTTAGAACAGTTATCAGCCGGGTATATGATTCAGGGGATATGATTTCTTGATATGGTTTGCCAAGATATTCCGTCATAGGGTATCCCAGCATCTGCTCAAAGGAAGGACTTAAAAATGTAAAATTGAAATCCATGTCGAGCATCCAGATAATATCTGTTGAATTATCTGTGATCATGAGGAGTCGTTTTTCATTTTGAACCAGAGCTTCCTCAGTCTTCTTGATCTCAATGATGTATGATCGCAACTCCTCGTTGGCTCTGCTGAGTTCATTGGTTCTTTCTGCTACCCGCTGCTCCAAAATCCCATATGCGGCCAGCAGATCGCCTTTGGCTTTCCTAAGCAGAATGGCTGTGTATGATGTGATATAGGCGACGACCAACAGCAGACCATCAACAACAAACATGCGTGCCAGCCGGTGGGACCAAGGGAGGAAGAAGTCGGGGCTTACTTTGTACCAAGGGATCAAACCGGCGCCTTCCATCAGAATCATTGCGTTGTAGGCCACAATGCATATGCAGGTGATCAGGAAGGTATGCCGGCGATTGGAAACAGAGCCCACAAAAGCGATCAAGGCGGCATAGAGAATGGTGAGGTAGGTGGCCTCAATGCCGCCCAAAAAGTAGATCACGGCCGTATAGCCCATAATTTCGAGAAGGTTGATAAAAATTGAAAAACTGACCAGGCGGTTCCGGTCCTGGATGCGTTTAAAAATCCAAAGTGTTGGAGGATTGATGGCAATGAGGTAAAGCACGGCAAGGCTCACACCAACGAAATTACGGTGTGCTATGATATCAAGTGCGTAGGCCGCAAGGGCGAACAGCCACATGATCAGGCTGGCACCTGCCTGCACCAGAGCGCCCTGGAAATGACGCTGGTACAGTTTCCTGAAATACTCCACAGGGGGCCTGCCGGCAATTTTTTCGGCACGGTTGCGCAATCCATCGGCATCTCTGGCTTGCTTATCCTTGCTTGTCAATGTGCGCCGCCTCCATCTGTTTCCATTTCGAGTCTGATGGGTCTAATTCCTCATAGGTTGGTTTGTTTGACAGTGTCCTCTCCTTAATTATCAGTGAGGTTTAAAAATTTTATAATAAAAAACCGGATATTGCAAAAGTTTTATATGATTTTATCAGGTTCTCTCGTGAGCAATAATGGTATGATATGAAAAAATTTAAATGGTAGCATCTGCCCTGGAAATTATATCTGTCAAAAGTTGAAGTTGAAAAATAAACGGCTATAGGGTATGGAGAAGAATGGCAGTAAACGAAAACGATTTTAGCGTTATGACCCTGAATATCAGGTTCGGTCTTGCACAAGATGGTGATAATTCATGGCAAAACCGGGAACCTTTGTTTGCTCAAGTGCTTAAACGGTATCCGGCAAGTTTTTTTGGGGTCCAGGAAGCCAACCATTTTCAGACCCGGTTTTTAGCCAAGAATTTATGTGACAATGATTTTATCGGCTGGCACAACCGATCAAAGGAGTGGTGGCAAAGCAACCTGATCTTTTATCACAAATCCTGGGAATGCCTGGAACATAAGCATTTTTTTTTAAGTGAAACACCGGATGTTGAATCAAAACTGCCGGGCAGCAAATGGCCCCGGCAGTTTGTTGTCGGGCTTTTTCAGAAGGGTTCCAACAGGGTTGTTATGGCAAATACGCATTTTGATTTTCAAGAATCTGTTCAAGAAAAAAGTGCAACACTTGCGATCAGGTTTTTATCCCGGTTTCCCAAAGACTGCCCTGTGATTATTACCGGGGATTTCAATTCAAATCCAGGCGGCAGGGCCTATGCTGTTTTTAAGGGAAATGGATTTGTTGAAGCCTTTGACAATAACAATTCAACCACATTCCACAACTTCACAGGCCAAGCAACCCTGGATCATATTGACTGGATCTTATACCGGGGCAATTTAAAGCTGATCGGAAAAAAAATTATCATGGATTCATTTTCCGGTCGTTATCCTTCAGACCATTATCCGGTTACTGCGGCTTTTTCGATTATTTGATACAGGCCTTTAAAAGGGACCGGGAAAGGTTTTTGTTCAAGGGTTTTTTCCATGCCGCCTTTGACAAAAATGAGCTTCCTATCTATTATTCTATAAAAGGAGATCACCCATGAGTAAAAAAATGCAATTGAATGTTACCGTAAATCCTTATTATGAACAAGATCTGGAAGCGACTTACCCCAAACTGGCGCGTTACTTAAGCCAAATGGATTCGAGTCTGGTGAACCGGAATCCCTCACCTTATGAATTGGCGGGACAGCTGGATCTGATGCTTTACCGCGTTGATGGAACCCTGCTTCGAGAGGTACTTCTCCGGCATAGAGACAAGCTTTTGGAAACCTATAAGCGGATTCAAGAGAATATTGCCGACTGGAATCTGGCCCAGGCTGACAAGCTTCTCTACATCATCGAGGACACATTTGATACTATTGAATCGGAGTTGGATTAGCTATTATTAGTTTGAGATCATCAAATGAAACCCTTTGTTCCTAAATTTATCAAGGCAAAACAGCAAGGTCTGTTGCACGAAAAAATCCAGCAGTCCACAGCACTTCTTTCTTCCTGCACCCTGTGTCCACGGCAGTGTAAAGTTGACCGGACAAAGAATGAAAAAGGATTTTGTTCAACAGGGGAAAAAGCCGTTGTGGCAAGTTTTGCCCCTCATTTCGGCGAAGAACCCCAACTGGTAGGGGATAAGGGATCCGGAACTATTTTTTTTACCCATTGCAATCTGAAATGCGTTTTCTGCCAGAATTATGATATCAGTGTGAACGGCATGGGTCAGGAGGCGGATGACGGTCAGATCGCAGCCATCATGCTGTATCTTCAAAAAATCGGGTGCCACAATATCAACCTTGTGACCCCGAGCCATGTGGTGCCGCAGATTTTAAGGGCCCTGGATATTGCCGCCGGGCAGGGATTGAATATCCCCCTGGTTTACAATTGCTCAGGGTATGAAAGCATTGATACCCTTTATATTTTAAAAGATGTCATTGATATTTACATGCCGGATTTTAAATTCTGGGACCCTGTAGTTTGTGAGATGTGCTGCCATGCCCAAGATTACCCCCAGGTGGTAAGAAAAGCGATAAAACTGATGCACGACCAGGTGGGGGATTTGAAGGTGGATAAGAATGGCATCGCCTGTTCAGGCCTGATCGTCAGGCATCTTGTCATGCCGGAAAATCTTGCGGGGACCCATCATATTTTAAAATTTCTCAAAGAAAAAATTTCTTCCCATACCCATGTGAATGTCATGTCCCAATACCGCCCCATGGGAGATGCCGGGAAAATCAAAGCACTGTCAAGATCCTTGACAACTGAAGAATTCCAAAAAGCCTTGAAAATGGCCAGGGATCTCAACTTGAAAATTATCCAATGACTTCAGGCGTGGTTCTGGGCCATGAACGAAAACCCAGGTCCGTTGGCTTTTGACACTCTGATGGTAAGCGTTGCCTGGTTGAATCAGTACTGGTTGGTTTTCAGCAGCACAAGGGTGCAGGCTTCAACCACTTTAATGCCGGCCTGTTTTAATTGGTCATAGACGGCCTTGTTTTCCGTATCCGGGTTAAAAATAACCCGTTTGGGGGCAAGTTTGATAATATCCCTGATAAGGTCTTCCTGTCGTGCCGGGCCCACGTAAATGGTGACGGTATCAATTTTTTCCGGAATATCTTCAAGTGCGTGATAGACTTTTTGGCCTTCTATGGTTTCATGCTTCGGGGCAACCGGTATGGGGGTGTGATGGTACTGCGCCAAAAGGCGCATGGCCTTGTTTGAATATCGATCTTGTTTCGGGCTTGCACCGATCACGGCAACAGTTTCCATGGCAGAACTCCTTGTTTAACGATAAATTTTTATGCACAGCATCATTACATATTGTATCCCGAGTTTCAACTTGATAACATGATGCAGTAGTCTTAACTTGAAAAATGAACAATGGGAAATTTACAGGATTATGGGATTGTTTAATTTAGTTTCAGATTTTTCTCCCACCGGGCATCAGCCCGATGCCATCGACTATCTTACCCGGGGAGTTTTAAATAATGAAAAGCATCAGGTGCTTTTGGGGGTAACCGGCTCGGGCAAGACCTTTACCATGGCCAATGTGATTGCAAGGGTTGAAAAACCAAGCCTTGTTATTGCCCCGAACAAGACACTGGCCGCCCAGCTGTACAATGAATTCAAGTCGCTTTTTCCGGATAACTGCGTGGAATATTTTGTGTCTTATTATGATTATTATCAGCCCGAAGCCTATATTCCCGCAAGTGATACCTATATTCAAAAGGATTCATCCATCAATGAGGTCATTGACAAGATGCGGCATTCCGCCACGCGATCGGTTCTTGCCAGAAGGGATGTGATTGTGGTGGCCAGCGTGTCCTGTATCTATGGCCTGGGAGCACCGGAAGATTACCTGGATTTAAGGGTGACCCTGGCAGTTGACATGGAAATTTCCCGGGAAAAGGTGTTGGAAAAGTTTGTTAATATTCAGTATACCCGCAATGACACGGATTTCCACCGGGGGACATTCAGGGTCCGGGGGGACAGGGTGGAGATTTTTCCAGCCTATGAAGAGGACAAAGCCGTTCGAATCGATTTTTTCGGAGATATAATTGAAGGGATTTCAGAAATCAATCCCTTAAAAGGGGATGTGCTCAAAAAATTTGACCAGGCAGTGATTTATCCTGCTTCCCACTATGTTACCAAACAAAAGACCCGGAAGCGGGCCATGGAGGGAATTGTTGAAGAACTGAAACTGCGGCTGGAATATTTTCACAGCAACAACAAGCTGGTGGAAGCCCAGCGCCTTGAAGAAAGAACCCGGTATGATCTTGAAATGCTCAATGAAATCGGCTATTGCAACGGGATTGAAAATTATTCCCGCCACCTGACCGGTCGAAAGCCAGGCGAACCCCCGCCAACCCTCCTGGATTATATTGGAGATGATTTCCTGCTTTTTTTTGATGAAAGCCATATTTCTGTTTCCCAGCTGGGGGCCATGTACAAGGCAGACCGCTCAAGAAAGACAACCCTTGTGGAACACGGGTTCAGACTGCCGTCAGCCGTGGACAACCGGCCCCTGCAATTTGAAGAGTTTACACTAAAAGTACCCCAGGTGGTCTATGTGTCTGCCACACCGGCAGACTATGAAATGGAGAAGGCCAGGGGCCGGGTTGCAGAGCAGATTGTCAGGCCCACAGGGCTGCTGGACCCTGAAGTGGAGATCCGGGATGCCAAGAACCAGGTCGATGATCTATATGAAGAAATCATGAAACGGGTGGCGGCGCAGGAACGGGTCCTTGTTACCACCCTGACCAAGCGGATGGCCGAAGATCTCACCGATTACTATGCCGATCTGGGGGTAAAGGTCAAATATCTTCATTCAGACATCGGTACGGTGGAACGGATTGACATTATCCAGGATCTTCGCAAAGGAGAGTTTGATGTGCTGATCGGTATCAATCTTCTGCGGGAAGGCCTTGATATTCCGGAGGTCTCTCTTGTGGCCATCCTGGATGCAGACAAAGAG
>JAHJLN010000182.1 GCA_018821715.1 Pseudomonadota bacterium
CTGGGAAGAATCACTCCCAAAATGGCTGGTTTTCCTGACAAAGCATCCGGTGCTACAGTCAACAGATTCTGTGCATCCGGTCTCGAAGCCATTGCTCTTGCTTCCCTGAGGGTCCAGGCGGGATGGTCAAATGTTACCATCGGAGCCGGTGTTGAATCCATGTCATTTGTTCCCATGGGGGGTAACACCATAAGTCCTCATCCTGAATTTTCCGTTTTACAACCAGATATGTATATCTCCATGGGTATAACGGCGGAAAATGTTGCCAAACGGTATAATGTGTCAAGAGAAGATCAGGACAAATTTGCTGCAGACTCCCAGGCAAAAGCTGCAAGGGCAAGGGATAATGGTTTGTTTACAGAGATTGTGCCCACCCCTGCCCATAAATATGTCAAACAGGAAGACGGCACCTATAAAAAAGAACAATTTATGGTCGAGCATGATGACGGCATCAGAGTGTCTTCAGTTGAAGGCCTTGCCAGGCTTCGTCCTGTTTTCTCCGCCACGGGAAGTGTCACGGCAGGCAACTCATCCCAGACCACTGACGGTGCTGCAGCCACAATTATTGCATCAAAAGAAAAATGTGAAGAACTGGGTCTTAAGCCCATTGCAAAATTGGTAACTTACGCCACCATTGGCTGCAAATCCGATGAAATGGGCGTAGGACCCCGTTATGCCATTCCAAAGGCGCTTGAACAGGCCGGGTTGACCATTGACGACATTGATATTTATGAAATAAATGAAGCCTTTGCATCCCAGGCGCTTTACTCTATCAGAGAAATAGGGATAGAGAAATATATGGATAGAATCAATATCCATGGCGGTGCCATCGCCCTTGGACATCCGCTTGGATGTACGGGAGCAAAGCTGACAGCCACCTGTCTTGCCAACCTAAAAGAGGTGAATGGCAAATACGGTATTGTTTCAATGTGTATCGGCGGGGGGATGGGAGCTGCCGCCATATTTGAAATGATTTAATCTATAGTTGCTTTTTTTGTGAAGGGCTGTGATTAGAAATGAAATTACAGCCCTTCACAACTTTTTGTTTACCTGATTAAAAAAATATCATAAAGGTTACAGGTCCTGTAGCAGACGCTATGCGATATAACACAAGAAACATACCGGATACTTCTTACCATGCTGGATAATATTTCCATTCTTGCCGGGTCCAAAGCCTTAGGCATCATCAAAGATGAGGGCCTGGATCCTGCCAGGGTCAAAGTTCTTGCCGGGGCTTCAGGATCTGCCAAGTTTCTGGTGCTGACCGGAATCGACAGGGTGTTGATGGCGTTGTTCAAAAACAGGATTGATCCGCTTTACCTGATCGGCACATCCATCGGTGCCTTTCGCATGGCCGCATTTTGCCAGAAAGATCCGGTTGCTGCCATTGATATTCTCGAACAAGAATATATTGCCCAGACATATTCATTAAAACCGACAAAGCAGGATCTCACCCGGGAAACTCAAAGAATCCTGAATGCCTATATTGATGACACGCAGATTGAGTCCATTCTCCATCATCCTTTTATGAGGATCAGTTTTCTTTCCAATAAATGCAGGGGGATTTTGAAAAGTGACCGCCAATGGCTTGAGTGGCTGGGGATAACTATGGCTGCCGGGGTTAATCTCATCAACCGGAACTGGCTGGGGTATTTTTTTGAAAGGGCGCTCTTTTGTTCCCCGGGCACACCACCGCCTTTTTCTGCCATGGATCAGTTTCCCATTCATCTGTTTAACCTTACACCATCGAATTTTAAAAAAGCACTTATCTCTTCCGGATCAATCCCGATTATAATGGAAGGGGTTTGTGATATTGATGGGGTGCAGGGCCATTTCCGGGATGGCGGAATTCTGGATTATCACCTGGATATCCCTTTTTTACCCGGTGATGACAGTCTTGTTCTCTTTCCTCATTTTTATGAAAAAATCACCCCGGGCTGGTTTGATAAATCCCTGAATCGCAAACCATTGGATAGGAACATGGACAACGTTGTGCTGGTTGCACCATCGGACAAGTTCGTAGCAAGCCTTCCCATGGGTAAGATACCAGATAGAAAAGATTTTTATACTTTCAAGGGAAAAGATAAAGACCGCCAGGACTATTGGAGAACTATCGTTAAAAGAAACAAGCAATTGGGAGATGAATTTTCTGAGGCCATACAATCCGGACAAATTCGAAAAATCACAAAACCCCTGTAATGAAATAAACGGTAACACATAGGCTGTTCTTTACCCGTGAGGAATATGGGCATCAATAGTGCCGAGTCAATTTACAGCATTTAGCAACTATTTCTTTCGCCAGCCCGGGCTTTTTTAGATAAAATCTGTCGGGATGCAATTGACTTATCAACCTTTTTTTACCCAAGAATACTCTCATGCGATTCGAAGGCCATGGTACCATCCACTTAAGCTCAAAGGAATTATTTTAATAAAATCAGATAGTTATAATAATTTATCACTCTGTGTAAATACCGGTCGGATCATTAAAAAACTTGATTTAAAATCTCAGTGAGATTCTCTTCCTGACTTTGCCCAGACCAGATGTGGTATTTTGCACAAATTTTAAAAACAGAGTCCTGCACATTAAAATAATTACCGCCGCCCAGATCCTTGACACCGATTATATCTTTTAGAAGTCATTACCTTTTTATTGATTTTGCTCCTGACACTTGATACCATATATAGTCGCTATTAGAAAATCGAATTCAAATATTTAGCCTTCAGGCAAACGGATTTCATATTTTTTTAATTTCTCATATAATGTGCTCCGACTTATGCCTAAGTGCCCGGCAGCTATCGTTTTATTCCAATTGCAGTCTTTAAGCGCCAGCCGTATTAATTTTTCTTCATTTTCAATGATAGTCTTTATTTTCTTTGCTGGCTGCCGGGAAATATTTTCGATAAGAGAAGAGGGCAAA
>JAHJLN010000183.1 GCA_018821715.1 Pseudomonadota bacterium
TTTAAGCCGGGATGACGCACAAAAACACATGGTCAGCACCGATGCCAACAGAAGCGCTTTTGTAAAAAGATATTTTAACAGTGATGCAACAGATGCGTCAAACTATGACCTTGTTTTGAACACAGGTACCCTGTCGATTGAAACAGCCGTACAGGTTATTTTGTGTGCCATCCGTTGATATTAAACTATTATGTTTTCCATGGCCTTTTTCATCTGACGAACCGCCTGTCTTAACCGTTCCTCATTTTCCACAAGGGCAAGGCGCAGATATCCTTCTCCTTCTTCGCTGAACCCGGACCCGGGAGCTACTGCTACATTCGCATGGTTCATCATTTCAACGGCAAACTTGAAGGAGCCCATTTTATTGAAGGGTTCCGGGATTTTGGCCCAGACAAACATGCCGGCTTTTGGTTTTTGAATATCCCATCCGATTCTCTCAAGGCCGTTGCACAAGACATCTCTTCTGGTCTGGTACACGTTTGCAAGTTCCGTGATCGTGTCATCACAGTCCCGTAAAGCAATAATGCCGGCCACCTGGATGGCGGAAAAGATGCCATAGTCAAAATAGCCTTTAATTTTTCCAAGGGCCTGAACAATCTGGGAATTGCCCACGCAATACCCGATTCTCCACCCGGCCATGTTATAGGATTTTGAAAAAGACCCGAATTCCACCCCGACATCTATTGCTCCCTCCACCTCCAGAAAACTTGGGGCCTTATATCCGTCAAAGGTGATTTTTGAATAGGCAAAGTCGTTGATAACCATGAATTTAAATTTTTTAGCAAGCTTTACCACTTCCATGAAAAATTCTTTGTTGGTTACAACGCCTGTGGGGTTATGGGGATAATTGATCATGAGAACCTTGGGTTTAGGGTAGCAGGATTCACAGATATTGATAATTCGGTCCAGAAACCCTTTTTCAGGTTCTATGGGGATTTTAAGAACAGTAGCCCCGGCAATAACCGCGGCATAGATGTGCACCGGAAATGCTGGCGACGGGACTAAAACAGAATCGCCCGGGCCCATGATGGCCAGGCAAAGATGGGATATTCCCTCTTTGGAACCAATGGTGAAATACGTTTCTTTTTCAGAATCAAGATCAATATTATAATGCCGTTTGTAATATTTTGCGATTTCCATTTTCAAATGCGGCATGCCCGAGCTTTCCGGATACCGATGTGTTTTGGGATCTTTTGCCACTTCAACCAGTTTTTCAATCACTGCATTGGGTGTGGGATCCATGGGATTTCCCATACCAAGGTCAATGACGTCGTCCCCGTTTCGTCTTTTTTCCATTTTCATCTTATTAATCATTCCGAATAAATAAGGGGGCAACTGGTCCATACGATTTGCAAAGCGAATAATACTGTTATCTTCCAAAACAAAGCTCCTTTTTGAAACAATCATCCTTTAATTTTAAAAGAAAAAACCATAGCAGATTTTTTTCACATAAGAAAATAAAAATTATCAAATTCTCTTTATTTTAACGGTTTCATCTGTTTTTCCCAAAAGGAATCTTAAGCTTTTTCATCCGTTTTCTAAGGGTGGAAGGATGAATATTGAGGGCTTTTGCTGCGCCTGTTTCACCTTCCACACGACCGTTGCAGGACGCAAGGACCTGCCGGATATGCCGGGACATCACCGTATTGAGTTCAAGGGCTTTGAAACCTTGGGGGGGTATTGAAAAACCCGTCGGTTTTGTTTTAATGCCTATAGATATTCTAATTTCCTTGAAATAAAGAAGATTGCCATGGTCTAAAATCAGAGAACGCTCCACAGCATTCTCAAGTTCCCGTATATTGCCCGGCCAGTGATATGCTGTAAGCCGATCCATTGCTTCCGGGGCAGGAGCAGGGACAAGAATGCGTTTCATCTCTTTTGATTTTTTTTTAATAAAATGGTGCACCAGGGCGGAAATATCCATTGAGCGATCTCTTAAAGGCGGAAGGGTAATGGGAAACACCCTGAGCCTGAAAAAAAGGTCAGCCCGGAATCTGTTTGTTTCCATCATTTTTTCAAGATCTTTGTGCGTGGCTGCAATGATCCTGATATTGACCCGGATGGTCTGTGTTCCGCCGAGACGGTCAATCTCTTTTTCCTGAAGAACGCGTAAAAGTCTGACCTGGGCTTCGGATGTCAGTTCCCCTATTTCGTCTAAAAAAAGCGTTCCCCCATGGGCGCGTTCAATACGCCCCCGCTTTAAAGAAACAGCACCGGTAAAGGCTCCTTTTTCATATCCAAACAATTCACTGTCTAAAAGTGTGGCGGGAATTGCCCCGCAGTTTACCCTTATAAACGGGCCGTCTTTGCGCAGGGAGGAATTATGAATGGCATTGGCAATCACTTCCTTGCCGGTTCCGGTTTCACCAAGAAGCAGGACAGGACTTTCCATGGGAGCGACCTGGCGGACCATTTCCATGACTTCTTTTAATCCCTGGTCCGCACCGATCACATTGTCTCCTGCAATCTTGCGCAACTCTTCTTGAAGATACCGGTTGTCATCTGTCAGCAGATCTTTTAGATTTTTAAGCTCTTGGTATCTAATGCTGTTGGTCAGGGCGATGGCACAGGGTTTGCTCAAAAGGCTTAAAAGACGGCCATGGTCAGCGGTAAAACTTTCTTTTCCATTGTTAAAAACACTTAAAACACCCAGCATGGTTCTTTCTAAGACCAGGTCCATGACAACGGCAGATAAATCGGAAGCATCCAGTTTTTCAGCAACCGGACCGGTGACAGGATCATCCCCGAGCCGGTCAATCACCCTTACCCTCACCGACCGCTGGTCTTCAACCTGCTTTCGGCCTTTTGCCGACAACTGGGTTTTCATTGATAAAGCTTCACCATATTCAGGCGTGGCCAGGGCAACAGTTTCAACAATACCAGCAGTACGATGGTATACGTGAAATCCCATCCTGCCGGCCGGGATAAATTTTTTTACGTATAAAAAACATTGGTGCAGCGCCCGTTCAATTTCAAGGCTCCCGCAGATTTTCAGGGTGGCTTCTCTGAAAAATTCTTTTTCATCAAA
>JAHJLN010000184.1 GCA_018821715.1 Pseudomonadota bacterium
ACTTTCGGAAAAAATGGGCATGGGTGCAATCTCTTCAGGTTCATTTTTTTCTCCGACAGGGATGAAAAACCTTAAATAGGATATCTCTTTTGATCCAATCACATCGGAATAGGCCCATAGCGCCCCTTGATGATGACTCAAAACATCTGCAAGCGTTATATTTGTTTTTTGAGTCTCAACCACCATGTCCTGATTTTCCCATAGTTTGATCATTTCAGATTTAACCGGTTTTCCCAGCCATTGGATATCAATACAGGTAATTTTATTTTCCACACCAAAACAACAATTAAACAGTTTAAGGCCGGTCTCGTTTTTCAAACAATTTAATACAAAAAGCATTGCCATGATCAATGAATACGGATCTGCCTTTATAAACAGACCTTTATTGGGTACCTCTCCTTTTATGGCAAGAAAAATCCCAAGTTTATCAGATGCTCTTCTGGCAACAGTTTCAAACAACTCCAGACAGGACAGGGGTTTTAGTGATTTTTTGGTTTTTATAAGACTTGCATAAGTATGAGAGGCCTGGTTGAGTATATCACTGAGAACAACGGATTCGTTGTAAATAATCTCCTTGAACTGATGCTGCTTGTCTGAATTCATGGAAGGGAACTCTCTCATGGCCTCAATGGCCGCCCGAATACTGGCCAAAGGAGACCGGGCATTTTTGGATAATACCTGCAAAAGAGATTCCACTCTTTTTTCAGCCCGGGCTTGTTGCGTGATATCTGAAAAAATCAATACAAATCCTGTGAACTGACCTTTTGAATTGAGTATCGGAACAGCCTGAACCTGCAATATCCGACTGTTCTTTTGCAAAATAAAATTTGAAACCATATCCACAATATTTTGTTTCAACCATTCATTAATTTCATCAAGGGAATGCTCAATCAGATTTTTATCTATAAAATCAGTGACGGGACACCCGATAACAGATAATTTGTCTTCAAAATTTTGCAGGTCCTGCACAAGATACTGCCGTGCCTGTTTATTGCACAACCGAATCACCCCTTGAGAATTACAGAGAATAAGACCTTCGGGAAGCTTGGAAATAAATGCACTCAATATCTGCTCTTCTTTTAAATTTTCTTTGCCTAAAGGTTGGATAATCGATTGAAACTGGTTCATTTTTTTAAATCAAACTCCTTTGATTAAAAAAGCTTAAATAATCATCATGGATTATTTAAATTTGAATAGGGCATGAAAAATTTTCTTTAATATCTGGACCGTCTTTACTTTAGAGAAGAACTTCCTAAGATGTCAAGGATTTGAGCGCAATTAAATTTGAAGCAAGTAAATCTTGACCATGGAAAAATTATCATATAGCATGATTTTGAATCACCGTAATGATTGTCTTTAAAGTATTTGCGTATTTTTATGAGGATAAAAAAACTTTGATATGGATATTGCATCTTTTATAGGTATTGTTTCAGGCCTTTCGTTAATCATCAGTGCGATTTATTTAGGTGGAGATCTTCATAATTTTATAAATGTCCAGGGCCTGATGATCGTATTCGGCGGAACTATCGCCACCACCTTGATTACATTTCAGTTCAGGGATGTGATTGCTGCCTTTAAGGCCGCCTATTTTGTTTTTTCAAAGGACAAAGAAGACCCCAACGATGCTGTGGCCACCATGATCAAGCTCAGTCACATCAGCAGACGTCAGGGCCTGCTTGAACTGAGTAAAATTAAAACAGACTCTCTTTTCCTAAAAAAAGCCTGTGGCCTTCTGGCAGACGGTTCTTCGGTGGAAGTTATCCGGGCGGCATTAACCACTGAAATTCAATCGCTTCAAATGCGGCATTTCATTGTACAGGATGTCTTCAGAAAGATGGGACTCTATGCCCCTGCCTTTGGGATGCTGGGAACTTTAATCGGTCTGGTGCAAATGCTCAGCAGGCTCCAGGACCCGGCAAACATAGGGCCGGCAATGGCTGTAGCATTGCTGACAACGTTTTACGGCTCTTTATTGTCCACTTTGTTTTTCCTTCCCATTGCAGGGAAACTTCGATCAAGAACTGTGATTGAAATCATCAATCTTGAAATCAAACGGGAAGGTGCGATTTCAATTATCAATAACAACAACCCGGTTATCATATATGAAAAGCTGTCCAGTTTTATCTCCTCAAGATTACGCAAACCCTTGGCTAAAATGAATCTAAAGCAGGAAAAATGAGAGATAACACCTATAACAACACGTTTATCACATATGATGATGATGCGACATGGCTGGTTACCTATGCCGATCTCATGACCATTCTGCTTGTCTTTTTTATCCTGTTGTACACCCTTTCATTTTTTGAAAAGGAAAAGTACCGGCATGCTGTAGAAACCATTAAAGTTCAAGTGGAAGAAAATGAAAACCTTATCGGGCTAATGGAATTAATGGAAATACCGGAAACAGCCGACACCCGGATCACCATTGAAAACATAACAGGGCTTCATTCAAGAGAAAAATCATTATTTGAGAATATCACCAAATTTGCACGAACAAACAAGCAAAAACAAAATATATCCACACGGATTCTGGATGGAAAAATCATTGTGAGTGTTAATGGAAAAGCTTTGTTCAATTCCGGTTCCGCCGCTTTAAACCCCACCGCCACCTCTATTTTTGATGAAATCATCCAGATTCTTTATGATTATCCGGAATATAATATCAATATCAAAGGGCACACGGATAATATCCCCATATCCACAGAGTTTTTCCCTTCCAACTGGGAACTGTCGGCTATTCGGGCCACCACGGTTTTAAAATACCTGATATCAAAAGGAATCAGCCCCCAGCGGCTTACTGCGACCGGATATGGTGACGTCATGCCTCTTTTGCCAAATACTTCTGAAGAAAACAAAGCGCTAAACAGGAGGGTCGAATTTGTTCTGGAAAAAAAAGAACCCCGAAACTGACGTCATTCGTAATGCGTCGGACGAACAGAGGAAATCGTACCGGTATGATTTTAAAGACAATGAAGGCTTTGAGATTGACTTCAAAGAAAAAAAAGTGTGGGTGCTCAATATCAGTGCCGGTGGAATCGCCTTTTCAAACCAGGGCTTTAAGCAATTTGATTTTGATTTTATCAAGTTCACGCTGGATATCCCGAACTTTATAGGGGATTCCTCTTTTTTTGCCGGTTTGAGAATATTAAAAATTGATAAAAATGATGTCTGTCACTGTATTTTTGAACAATGTTCACTGGAACAGCATGAGCTGATCCACAAATATGTTCTTGAGATGCAAAAACATGATCTTGCACATTGATATGGATGCATTTTTTGCAGCCATTGAACAAAGAGACAACCCTGCGCTTAAAAACAAACCAATTATTGTTTCCGGCAATTCAATAAGAAGCGTTGTATCTACGGCAAGCTATGAAGCCAGAAAATTCGGTATTCATTCAGCCATGCCTGTTTTCCAGGCAAAAGAAAAGTGTGACCACCTTGTCATTGTTCCCGGTAATATGAAAAAATACCAGGCCAATTCAAAAAAAATAATGGAAATTCTTTCTCATTTTTCTCCACTTGTCGAACAGGTTTCCATTGACGAGGCATATGTTGATATTAACGGTTTAAAAAGACTGTTCGGCTCACCGGAAGAGATCGCCCATGCCATAAAAAAACATATCTATGCCCAATTGTCCTTAACCAGCTCAATTGGAATTGCCCCCATTAAATTTCTCTCCAAAATCGCTTCCGATATGAATAAACCTGATGGATTAACCATTATTACAAAATCCCAGGTCAAAGATTTCATTTTTGCCCTTCCCATCGAAAAAGTGCCTGGGATCGGTAAGACTGCAATGAAAAACATGGCTGTATTGCAGATCAAAACCCTCGGGGATATCAGTAAATATCCCCTTAGCCTGTTAACCCGGAAATTTGGGAAAATGGGTCACCGACTGCTGGAACTTTCAAAGGGCATGGATCTGTCAAAGGTTGAGACCAATTATATCCGAAAATCCATTTCCAGCGAAACAACCTTGTCAAAAGATATCTTTGATTTTGAACTGGTTAAACAAACGATTCTGGACAGGTCCCAAAGTGTTGGAAGGCAGTTAAGAAAAAAAAATCTTGTGTGCGAAAATGTATTTATCAAACTAAAATTTTCTGATTTTTCACAAATCACCCGGAGTAAAAAACTTTCTGCAACCATTTGCTCTTCCGCTGCTATCTTTAATGAAGCCCTTGCATTATATAAGACCATCCTGTTAAAAAAGAAAATCAGGCTCGTGGGGGTTGGTGTTACAGCACTCAAAGATAAAAATGCCCCTGTCCAGCTGCAGTTGATGCCGCAAACAGACAAGTTAAAAAAACAATGGGAATCAGTGGACTCAGTCGTAGATTCGATATCGGAAAAATTCGGCAGTAATATCATTAAAAAAGCATCGCTGAACACTTTAAGCAACAGGAGAAATCCCCATGGAAAAGAAAGTTGAAACAAAAGTAATTGTCAGTGGCAGAGTCCAGGGCGTTTTTTTCAGGGTTCAAACCAAAAATACGGCAGACCAGCTGGGTCTAAAAGGATATGTTAAAAACCTGCCCAATGGTTCTGTGGAAGCGGTATTTCAAGGAGAGCAGATGACCATTGAAAAGATGGTGGCCTGGTGCAACAAAGGACCTGCGGCAGCAAGGGTTGACCATGTTTTGGTGCACCCCACAGCGGCAACATCAATTTTTAATACCTTTGAAATCAGATATTAGGTAATAAAAACATATGAATTTTTCTTTTTTTGGGTTATCCAAAACCATATGGCTGTTCTTCTCACCAGACATCCTTCTTGTTCTTCTGCTGGTTTTATGTTTAATACTGTTGTGGGCCAAAGCTTACAAAAAGGCATTGAACCTCTTATCTGCACTGATTATTTCAATACTCATCATCACACTTTTTCCTGTGGGTGAATGGGTTATATATCCATTGGAAAAACGATTTGCCACAAAACAAGAATTACCTGAATTAATAGACGGCATCATTGTGCTGGGTGGTGCAGAAAATATTTATAAATCAATTCTCTGGCATCAGGTTGAGTTAAACCAGGCGGCAGAACGGTATTTTGCCTTTATTGAGCTGATCAAAAAGTTTCCCCATGCCAGACCCGTTTTTACCGGAGGAACCGGCAGCCTGCTCCGCCAGGAATACAAAGGCGCTGATGTGGCCAAACAACTCTTTAAAGAACAGGGACTGGATATTTCCAAAATTATATTTGAATCTCAATCAAAAAACACATTTGAAAATGCTGTCTTCACGCACCGATTAATTGATCCCAAACCAGGTGAGAAATGGATTCTGATAACAACGGCAGCCCATATGCCAAGATCTGTCGGCTGTTTTTCCAAAGTCGGATGGAAGGTGATTCCCTATTGTGTAGATCATAGAACCAACCCTGAAAACAGATTCAGAATCACACTGAATTTTTCCGGAAACCTGGATCAGTTAAAAGCCGGGGTAAAAGAATGGCTCGGCCTGACAGCATATTACTTTACCGGCAAGACAACCCGTCTTTTCCCGAAATTATCTGACAGGTAAGCTATCCTCATGGAAGTTAAAGAAACCATGGCAAAAAAAATCAAGGCTGTCTTTTATTTCTTTTTCTTTAAACCAGCCTTTAAAACAGCTGCATGAATATCGGCTGCAACATGCACAGGACTTTTCCCCCATAACGGATCCCAGGATGAAGGATCTGCTGTGCAGAAAAACTGAACCTCAAGACCGAATCGCGTCAATGCTTTTTCAATGGGCATGTTTTTTATTTTTTCTGCTGCTTTCCATGTGGCGCCGCACGGCGCTCCCTTTAACACCTTTATTTGTGTAATAATATCATTTTTCGTATTCACTTCAATTTCAGGTGCGCCGAAACTGTTGCCGTAATCCCCAAGACAGACCTGTCTTGAAAGGGTGCATCATGTCGGCGGACAGATGGCATCCCCGGTTGTTATTTTTTTTCCTGAAGCAATAATCGGGATATCCAGTTTTTTACATAAAATACTTAAATCATCTGAAAGATCCCGGTGTTTTAAAAAATCCAGCACAATATCCGCTTCAATGGTATCGGGCAGATATTGGGAGGTATCATCAATCACAGTCGGCAAGGGTTCGTCAATGTCAACGGTTTTAATGATAAATTTCTTGTCACCGAATTTATTGATGCCCTCTATTTTGCTTTTTCCAGATCCGTTCTGCTGGAAAACAACTATTTTCTGCATGCTTTAAAACCCCATATCTTCATTCACAAGAATAATCTTAATTCTGTTTTTTACAAAACTTTTTTCCGTAATTGTCCAGTAATTGCAAATCCTGTCAGGACTGTTGCAGTCATGGCACACACCGGTTTTGCGGCAGGGTGTTTTCTTGTCAAGGTTCATGGTATTTACCGGGGCAGCATAATTTTTTATCCGGATCATGGCCTCTTCCAGGTCTCCACAGACTTTATTTCTTCCAATCACTAATAAGACGGCTTTGGGGCCCCACATGATGGCGGCGACCCTGTTCCCGACCATATCGAGATTCACCAGCTGTCCTGCTTCAGTGACGGCATTGGTGCCGGTTATAAACAGATCCACCAGTAGAGATTGCCGTCTTAACTCCATCATGTCTTCTGTTGAAAGGGTTCGATCAAAGGTATTAAGGACCTTTATATCCGGATGGTCTTTGAGTTCATGGAAAAGCCCTGTGGCAACAAAGGACATTGATCCCCCCCATGAAATACTTTTAATTTCAAGCTTGGGAATAATATCAGTGAGTGCGATCTGTTTTGCTGCCGCTGCAGTCTGGGCAATAAAAACTTCAAAATTATTGTTTTCAAGGTTCTGCTTTACCGATTCCAGTTTGAGATTCCAATAATTATCAACAGGATTTTTCATTTTTATATCCTTTCTTTTATCATCTTAAGTTGATCCTTGTTTTTCATTAACACTATACCTGCAAATCAATTTGTCATGCAATTTGTTTTTTATGATTCTTCTGTTGATCCTTCTAACCAATAAGATAGGTGGCTGTACCGGTGGCAATCCGGGTATTTTTTTCATTATACAGGTCTATTTTGGCAACCACGATCCTGGAACCGGCTCGAATAATACGGCTTTTGCAGCAAAAAGAGCTGCCCTTGCCCGGCCTTAAATAATCCACGCGCATGTCGATGGTGGCGGTTGATATCAGCTTTTTCTCTATAACATCAAGGGGTTTGCCTTGGTGAAATTTTGCGCATGAAATAAGTGCGGAAAGCCCTCCGGTCAAGTCAATAACCGCTGCGGTCACCCCCCCGTGCAGAATGCCCATGGTTGAATTTCCGATCAGATCTTTTGTCATGTTAAATCCTGTGACAGCATCTCCGGTTTCATAATCCAGCAGATCGATACCAATACCTAAAACTTTATTAAACGGCAGCATCTCAAGATAATATGTTTTTATTTTTTCAAGAACAGCTTCTATCATATTCATTTATTCCTTCTCATATCCTTTTTTTTCAATACCCCCAGAGTTTTTGTCATTTCAAGGGCTTCATACTCCCCTGATTCAAGGGCAATTTCATATACCTGAAAAGGAGCCTGACCTCCCTTTTCCGGGTCCTTGAAAATATCATGAATCACTAAAAATCCCTTGGGTTTGATATGACGGGCCCAGGCTATATAATCGGCATGGGCGGCCTCAAAGGAGTGCCCGCCATCGATAAACAGCATGGAAACAGGCGTATTCCACATTTTTGCGGCTACACTGGATGCTGCAACAATGGGTACCACTGTTGTTTCAAGACCTGTGCGTTTTAACGTTTCCTGGAAAAAAGGAAAGGTGTTGATCCTTGAGAATCGGTGATCATACAGGTCTATATCAAAATATTCTTCATTGGGTTGCTGCTCCTCGGATCCTTTATGGTGATCAATGGAAAAAAGGATGGAATTTTTTTCTTTACATGCAGATCCGATAATAAAGGCTGACTTTCCGCAATAACTTCCGATTTCAAGAACAGGGCCATTTTCAGATGCGGTTTGGGCTATGCGGTAAAGTCGTTTTGCTTCATCTTCATCCATAAACCCCTTGATACTGTTCCATATCTTAAAATCAATCTTCATCATAGCTTCTGACCAGTATTTCTCTGGGTTTTGAGCCGATCTGAGGGCCGACAATTCCCTCATGCTCCATCATTTCAACCAGCCGTGCCGCCCGGTTATACCCGATGCGAAGGCGTCGCTGGACAAATGAGATGGAGGCCTGCCGGGTCTTGGTCACCAGTGCCACAGCCTCATCATATTTTTCATCATAGTCAGACTCATCAAACTCGCCGGCCTCATCATCGGTGTCACTGATGGTGATATCTTCTATATAATCCGGTGCTTTCTGATCTTTTAGAAACCTGGTGACCCTGGCAATCTCTTTTTCAGAAATATAGGCACCCTGAATCCGGACCAGCTTTCCTGCTCCCGGCGGAGAGAACAGCATATCCCCGTTTCCCAGGAGGCTTTCAGATCCGCCGCCGTCAAAAATGGTTCTGGCATCCACCTTGGAAGATACCTGGAATGAAATCCGGGTGGGAAAGTTGGCTTTAATACTTCCGGTAAGCACATCAACAGAGGGTCTCTGGGTGGCGATAATCAAATGTATTCCCGCAGCTCGCGCCATCTGGGCCAGCCGTGTCAAAGCAAATTCCACATCTTTTGAGGCTACCATCATGAGATCTGCCAGCTCATCCACGATAACCACTATATAAGGAAGTTTTTCAAACAGCTCCTCATCGGCTTGTTCCAGGCTCTCGCTTTTTTTATTTTTTTTTTGATGCCACCATGCTGTTATACTGGACAATATTTCTAAAACCCGTGTGTTCCAGCAGTTCATATCTGCGTTCCATCTCCCGGACTGCCCAGAAAAGCGCATTGGTCGCCTTTTTCATGTCTGTCACCACAGGGGAAATCAAATGGGGGATATCATTATAAACAGACAGTTCAATCCGTTTGGGATCAATCATGATCATTTTAACATCTTCGGGTGTGCCTTTATACAAAAGGCTGATAATCATTGAATTCAATCCCACACTTTTTCCTGTCCCTGTAGCACCGGCGATGAGAAGATGGGGCATGGAATCCATTTTTGTCACCAGGGGCTTGCCAAGAAGATCTTTTCCAAGTCCCAGCGTCAGCATGGATGGTGACCGCATAAACTCTTTTGATGCAATCAATTCCCTTAAATTGACAATCTCTCTTTCCTCATTGGGGATCTCTATGCCCACCACATCCCGGCCCGGGATGGGGGCGACAATCCTGATACTGATGGCACTCAAGGCAAGAGCAAGATCATCGGACAACCCGGCAATCTTGCTGATCTTGATGCCTGGCGCGGGCTTGTATTCAAAAGTGGTAATCACAGGGCCCGGAAGAATTTCAACCACTTCTCCAAATACGTTAAAGTCATTGAGCTTGCTTTCCAGGATTTTGGCTTTTTCTTTTAAAAGGTCTGTATCAATATTTTTTTCAATTTTGACTTTCTCATCTAAAAAAGAAATCAAGGGCAGATTAAATTCAACTTTTTCCCGAATATCAACAAATTCCACATCCGGTTTAACGTCTTCCTCATCGAGCTCCAGTTCCACTATAACCGGCTCAAAAACATCTTCTCTTTCCAGGGAGATTTCTTTTTTGGCAATCTTCTCGGGAAGTTTGATAAAGACCTCTCTCTTCACAGGAACAGGGGTGATATCAATCTGTTTTCTGGCTTCATTTCTTCTTTCCAGCCAATTGCCGTATTTTTCTTTTATAAATTCAATGCCTTCCTGGAAATCCGCTTTCATGGTTTTTAAGACCCGGTTGGTTTTGTGATGAAAAAACACTGCAAGAGAAATAACTGAAATCCCTGTGGCTAGGATAAAGCCGACGACAAGAAAAAACGTCAGGATGATAATACAGCCGGTGATATTGGTATATTTTAATAAAAATGAGGTGATGGTGATACCGACAACACCGCCCGAGGAAATACTGGTGCCCAGAACCGGATAACTGTCTTTAAAAAGAAAAAACATACCGCCGGTACTGATCATTAAAAACAGGCCCCCTAAAAGGGTCAGCCAGATTATTTTTACGGACCGCCCTTTTAGCAACCAGACACTGATAAGGCCCAGGATAACCGGAATCCAAAATGCCCCCAACCCGAAAACAAAAATAAAAAAACCGGCAAGATGGGCACCTAAAAGGCCAAAAGAATTGTGAATATTATCTGGGATTTTAAAAAAATGATTCCCTACACAGGGATCTGAGACATGGTAGGAAAAAAGACTGACCGCTGTTAATACAATAAGAAAGAAAAAAAGTATGCCGGAAAGTTCTTTTTTCATACTTCAATAATTATGGGTACAATTAAGGGCCTGCGGTTTATGGCAAAGGCAAAATATTGTTTCAAGGCTTTCTGCATTTTTTTTCTGATCAGCTCAACCCGTGATTCAATACCTGCTTCCATCTCTTCAACAATTTCAAGGATCACACACTGGGCATCATCCACCAGGTATCCTGTGGCAGAATCAAAAACAAAGCCTTTTGAAATCAATTCCGGCCCGTAAAGGACAACACCGGTCTCCTCATCAATGATCATGGTGACAACAACCAGTCCGCCTTCGGAAAGTTCCCTTCTCTCTTTTAGAACGCTTCTGCCGACATCACCGATCCCTTTACCGTCAACAAAGATTCTGCCGGTATGGACACTGCCCTCTATCCTGCCGCCATCCTTATCAAAGACAATGACCTTGCCATCCTCTGCGACAAGGACATTTTCCCTTGGCAGGCCCATTTTTTCTGCGAGCCTGGCATGAACGACCAAATGCCGATACTCTCCATGAATAGGAATAAAATATTGGGGTTTTGTCAAATTCAGCATCAATTTGAGCTCTTCCTGATGGGCATGTCCGGATGCATGGATCTGGGCAACTTTTGAAGATACCACCTCCGCCCCTCTCCGATAAAGCTTGTTGATGATATTGGCAATGGCTTTTTCATTACCCGGAATATATTTGGACGACAAGATTACAGTGTCACCCTTTTTAATCTTAATATGCTTATGGACCCCTGAAGCCATCCTGACAAGAGCTGACATCGGCTCCCCCTGGCTGCCGGTTGTAATGATAACAACTTCATCATCCCTGTAGGCCCCGATCTGTTTTATGTCCAGGATGGTATTCGGGGGACACTGGATATGCCCGAGCTCAGTGGCCACACGAACGATCTGCTCCATGCTCCGGCCGTTGAAAATAACCTTGCGTTGATTTCGGACGGCAATATCAATCACCTGTTGTATTCTGAATACATTTGAGGCAAACAGGGCAACAATCACCCTGCCATCCACGGCAGCAATAACTTTTTCAAGGTTTTTGGCTACTTCCTGCTCAGACATGGTGTACCCTTTGACCTCAACATTGGTAGAATCCGACAGCAGCGCCAATACCCCCGCATCACCAAACCTTGCAAAACTTGAGATATCCGTATTTTTCATCTTGTCGGCATTGTGACTGATTCTGAAATCACCGGTATGAACAATAACACCTTCCGGGGTTTTTATGGCAAGACCAACGCCATCAATGGTGCTGTGACTGACCCGGATAAATTCTATTTCAAAGGGATCTATTGAAAGGGTTTCTCCTGGATTCACAAGATCCAGATCAATATATTTATTGAGATCAAACTCGATGAGCTTGTTTCTGACAATGCCCAGAGTAAATGCCGTGCCGTATACCGGGATTCTGATTTCCTTTAACAGGTATGGCAAAGCGCCAATGTGATCCTCATGGGCATGGGTAAGGATGATACCCTGGACCTTGTCTCGGTTTTCCCTGATGTAATCCATGGCCGGGATCACCATATCAACCCCCAGCATATAATCCTCAGGGAACATCAGGCCTGCATCAATGATAAACATGACATCATCGTATTCGATCACCATCATATTGAGACCGATTTCACCAAGACCGCCAAGTGGAATTATTTTAAGCATTTGAATACCCTAGAATATGATTAATGGCGAATACCAAGTTTCTCAAGAATAGCATCCGCCTGGTCCATCAGCCAGTCCCGCTGTTCCCTGGTTGCGTAATCCATACAATCGCATTTTATATTTTTTTTAATTCTGACCAAAAATTCACAGGACAGGTAAGTTTCTTCCAGCATTAAGGCAAAGACATGGGGATGACACGCTTCATGCATTTTCTGAAGCGGTGTTAAAACGTCCGTGTCCAATTCAAGCCAGTAAATTCCACCAAGGGGGGCAGCATCCAAATATTCATCCAAATAGGTCTTTAATTTTTGGTGATCCTTAAGCCGCAGCCCGTCTATTACATACTGTTTCATACCGAATTTAATTAACACACATCTATTGCGATATGCAACCCGTATTGATAATTAATTAAGGGATCCAGCAGAAGTCAAACGCCGTTTACTCAAGGCCAGGAAATTACCGCCGACAACCAGGAACAATCCTGAAACTGCTGAGAAATTCCAGGCATACCCTTCAAAAAATGAAGAAAGAATCAATGCCACTACCGGAACGATCATAATGGTATAGGATGCTTTGTCAGCCCCTATGGAACCGATTAGGGTCAGGTAACTGCCAAACGCAATAATGGAGCCAAAGACTGAAAGATAAAAAAGGGACCCCACGTAAGGAATGGTGGCTGTAAAAGAGAATTCTTTCCCCAAAGTCAGGGCTATTACTGTTAATAGAATGGCACCATATCCCATTCCAAATGCATTTGCCTGGATAACCGGGATATTATTTTTTGTATTCCTGGCTGAGGTGATATTGCCGAATGAGGCCAGAAGAACGCTTATAAACCCGATGCAGAGTCCAAAAACCCCTTTATCGGACAGATTAAATGATTTAATTTCCGGCATAAAGATCATGATGATCCCGATGATCCCCAACACTGCGCCGGCAACCATTTTCTTTTGTACTGCGGAACCAAGAAAAATCGAACCATTGGCTATATTTAAAAACACAATGGAAGAAAACAGGACGGCTACAAGACCGCTTGTCAGGTATAGCTCGGCCACATAGACCAGCCAGTAATTCACAGAGAACAAAAGAACGCCCAAAAGCGCCATAAATAAATGTTCTTTTAAGGAAAACTTTAAGTTAAGCCCTTTTACATAACAAAACAGCATCAACAGCGCTGCTGCAAGTCCGAACCTGTAAATGACCGATACCATGGGGTCCACAGATCCCAGTTGATATTTAATGGCCAGCCATGTTGACCCCCAGACGATAACGGTAATAATATAGAGTATGATATTTTTCATTTTAAGGTTTCTTTTTTTAAATTTTTAAAATCGCCTTGTTATAAATCTAACAAGGCCTTGTTCCTGACTTCAACAACTGCCTGCACACAACGTTCAACATCCTGCTGCAGCCATTATTTATATTGAATTTTTTTAAAGTATATATTAAAACCCCTATAATAACAGATACAGAACCAAACAAAAACAATCATAACAGTATAAAAAAAATATGACACTATCAACAAATTTCAGGTATGTATCCCTTGCAGATGAAATCCAGGACAGCATTATGAAAGGAACCTTTTCTCCGGGTGAAAAACTGCCGTCCTTAAGACAGCTCCACACCCAGCTGGGTCTCAGTGTTTCCACTGTTCACCAGGCCTATATAGAGCTTGAAAAAAGAGGAAGGGTTGAAGCAAGGGAAAAATCAGGATTCTATGTTAAAGCGTTAAATAAAAATCCGTTATCCAAGCCGTCCAGAGAAAAAGTGGTGGCCAAACCCTGCCGTGTTGTGGTCAATGACCTTGCTGAAACCATTATCAAAGATCTTCAATCCGATGATATCCTCCAATTGGGCGCTGCCATTCCATCAAAAGAGCTGATGCCGTTAAAACAATTGTCACGGATCATGAAATCAATGCCTGTGGCCGCCCTGCAGAACCACATCTCCAACTATGACCTGTGTGCCGGAAACTCAGACCTTAGAGAAGAGATTTCCAAAAGGATGCTGGGACTGGCCTGTTCCATCACGGCAGAGGATATTGTGACGACCAACGGCTGTCTTGAAGCCGTGACGCTCTGCTTGAGGGCCGTGGCAAACCCCGGGGATACCATACTCGTGGAATCACCGGTTTTTCATTGTTTTTTACAGCTGATTGAAGATTTGAACATGTACGTCATTGAAATCCCGGGCTGCCCGGAAGAGGGAATTGATCCGGAAACATTTGAAAAAACCATTGGTTCAAACAAAATCAAGGCCTGCCTGTTAAATTCCAATTTCCAAAACCCTCTGGGATCGGTTATGTCCCCAAAAAATAAAAGGGCTATTCTTCACATTGCCCGAAAAAACAACATCCCGATTATTGAAGATGATATTTACGGAGATCTTTTTTTCGGTGCCAAACGGCCGACCACCTTTAAAAGCATGGATAAAACCGGCATGGTCCTGTATTGCTCATCGTTTTCCAAAGCCATTGCCCCTGGATTGAGAACCGGCTGGACCGTTCCCGGTAAATTTAAAGATATCGTCATCCGGATGAAACTGAACACCGCTATTTCAAATCCAGGTATCAACCAGGCTGTTGTTGCAAAGTTTTTAAAAGCCGGTGCCTTTGACCGGCATTTGCGGCAATTGAGGAACAAGCTTAAGAACCAGGCCTCTGCCATGGCCATTGCCGTATCAAAATACTTTCCCGGTGATACGCTGATTACCTTTCCCCAGGGCGGCATGTTTATCTGGGTTGTTTTGAACAAAAAAATTGATTCTTTAGATGTTTACCAGAAAGCCTATCAAAAAAAAATATCCATCCTTCCGGGAATTATTTGTTCTTCTTCTGACAGGTATAAAAACTGCCTGAGAATCAATTGCGGCGTCAAATGGAGCCAGCGTCTTGAAACCGGTATCAAAACAATAGGACAAATCATTAAGAATCTGTCCTGAAAGGAAAACAGATGACACCCTTCAAAGGATTTCCCCCACAACTCCCCAAGGTTTCGGATCAACAACACAACGTCAGCAACTATTTCATAAAAGGTTGAACTTCAAATTCAATCATTTTGTAAAGCAGGGTCTTATAGCTTACTTTAAGGATTTTTGCAGCCTGGGATTTGTTCCATCCAACTTTTTCCAAAACAAAAGTAATAACTTCTTTTTCCACTCTGTCAGAAGCAAGCTTTTTAATCTTTTTTAATGAAATATCCTCAAACAACTTGTCAGAACTTGTAGATATATCAATAAATTGAGATATGATACGGGTGCGGTTCTTAGCAGATTCGTGACCTGCAAAAAGCGGTGCGCCATTGAGTCCCCTATCTTCCCGGGTGGCACGTGGTATTTCAAGATGCTCCAAGGGCAGGTCCTCAAAAACTTTATTCCATGAGTTAGATATCAATTGTTTTTTTATACAGTTTTGAAGCTGCCGAACGTTTCCCGGCCATGGATAATTGCTAAATTTTGCAAGCATTTCTGAATCAGGCATATCGACCCGGCATTGAGGATATTCTGAATTGTAGCGTTCACAATAGTATTGAAAGAAAAAAGGAACATCTTCTTTTCTATCACGCAAGGGTGGAATCTTTATATTGATAATATTCAGCCGGTAAAAAAGGTCCTCTCTAAAGGTTTTTTTTGCAATGTTTTCTTCAAGATTCTGGTTGGTTGCAGCAATCACCCATACATCGGTTTTGAATTCTTTATTTGCGCCAAGGGGAGAAAATTCACCGCTTTGAAGGACATGAAGCATTTTAGATTGTAATGCCATGGGCATGTCACCAATTTCATCAAGAAAGAGCACACCATGATTGGCTGTTTTAAATTTACCGGGTCGTTTTTTTTCAGCTCCGGTAAAAGCGCCTTTTTCATATCCGAAAAGTTCGCTTTCAAGAAGGGTTTCCGGCAATGCAGCGCAATTTATTTTTACAAATTTTTTTTTAGCTCTGGCAGATGCAGCATAAAGATTCTGGGCAACCACATCTTTGCCGACACCTGTTTCACCAGTTATTAATACATCCAAACAGGTATCGGCTACATTATTGATCAGTTCTGCTATTTTAAGTATTGCCTTACTGGCACCGATTAAGGGTATGGTCATAATTTTATTGCTTTTTCTTATCCGGGTTAGCCCAAAATTTACAATCAGGTTTTATATTTTTTGTCTGGTCAGTTTTAAAGAGTTCAATCCTGCAATGTCAACGGCATTTCATGCTACTAAATATTTATAACGAATGTAAAGAGATATAAAGGATTTAGCTACCTTAAAAACTCAATGATAGAACAATAAATTGAAAGAATGCGTTCAAATAAGCATGGAGACAAACCCCTATATTTTTTCACTTGTTACTTTCCAATACTTTTTTAATGGCATCTTCAATTTCATTTTTATCGTAGGGTTTTGGCAGGGCCAGCTTAAACCCATATTTTTTAAAATCAATCATTGCCGGATCAGTTGAATAACCACTTGACACAATCGCCTTGACGTCAGGATGGATGACCAGTAACTTTTTAATGCAGTCTTTGCCGCCCATACCGTCTTTAACCGTTAGATCCAGGATAACCAGATCAAAAGGATTGCCATCGGCCATGGCCTTTTGATAAAGTTCCAGCGCCTGGGCACCATCTTTTGACATTTCAGGCCGATATCCTAATTTTGTTAATGTACGGTTTGCAAGGGTCCTGATCATTTCTTCATCATCCATTAAAAGAATTTTTCCGGTATTGACCATTGGTTTTGTTGCGGTGCAAATTTCAACCTTTTCCGGCTGCTGTATCTGTTTTTCATATGCCGGGATATACAGGGCAAACCTTGTGCCGTTGCCTGGCTCTGAATTCACAGCGATGCGGCCGTCATGGCGGGCGATAACCGAGTAAGCGGTTGTCAAACCCAAACCGGATCCCTTTTTGCTTCCCATTTCCTTGGTTGTAAAATACGGATCAAAAATTCTCTCAAGGTTTTGTTCGTCAATCCCTCTTCCCTGATCTTTTATTGTAATCTTGATATATTTTTTTCTCGACAGCGGCAAGGCAACCTTTTCTTTATTCTTCTCAGGTTCAAAATTTTGTGCATTAATGGTAATAGAACCAACATGGGACATAGATTCAACCGCATTGGTAATAATATTTTCAAACGCCTGTTTCATCTGGGCCTGGTCATATTCAACCATGAATAGATCTTTTTCAAGGTTGAAAACAGGTTTTACAGCACCTTCCTGCAAAATTGTGTTAGTGCTTGATACAAGCAGATCCTTTATTGAACCTATCGTTTTAATGGGCATGCCGCCCTTGGAAAAAGTGATCAATTGATTGGCAAGGCCGCCTGCCCGGATAGAGGCGGCTTCTGCTTCATTTAAAAATTTGATAATATGGGCATCTTTTTTAACTTCCATTTTTGATAAAGAAATATTGCCCAAAATAACGGCCAGTAAATTGTTAAAATCATGGGCCAAGCCAGCCGCAAGGGTACCGATGGCCTCCAGTTTCTGGATCTGCTGGCGATGACGTTCAAGCTCCTTTAACTCTTCTTCAGCATTCAACTGCCGGGTGATATCTTTATTGATCCCGCGATAGCCGAGGCGGTTGCCATCCCTGGAAAAAACGGGAACCCCGGTTGTTTCCAGAAATATTATTGTTCCCTGTTTATGCAGATTTTTATTCACTACACCTTCAAAGGGTTTGAGATCCAGGATCTTTTCTCTGAATATAGGAAAAACACGATCAGCTTCTTCCTTTGGCATGAAAAAAAAAGGAGATTTCCCCAGAACCTCTTCGGGCTCATACCCCAGTATATCTTTAATGGTTGCACTGGCAAAGGTATAATTTCCTTTTTTATCCACTTCCCATACAAAACCGGTTGTTGTTTCAACAATGGAACGATATTTTTCTTCACTTTGTTTCAGGGCATCCATCATGCCAGCAATGGAATCGCTTAAAAACTCAAAGGCATCAATGCCACGATAATTGGGGTTTTCTCCCTTTTTTACAGGATGGATAATGGTATTTATCGGTTTTTTAATTGTTTTATAAATAAAAAATATGAGCAGGATCGAGGCAAAAAACAAAATTATCAGCGTGTTTTGATGCACTCTATTCACTTTTGTTTTTAAAGCTGCATATTCTTTTTCATTTTTTAAGACAATAATCTGCCAATCCCAGGGCGAGAATTCACCATAATAGGCAAACCACCCTTTGTCATTTATCCCCGGCACCTTTTTTAATCCTGCTATTTCATGTTCCGAGTCCACCCATTTTTCAGGTTCAGACGGCAGGGTTGTTGTTAAAAGAATTTCTTTGAGATTCTTATCATACACAATGCCCATCAAACTTTCCTGGACAAGGAAGTCCTCTACCTGCCCAAGGGTTAACGCCTGCTTGATAATCAGTGCTTCTGGATTGTCTGCCTGACCGGCCATTAACAGATTTTCAAAATTTATATTGCAGATATTTGAAATTCGTCTTGAAAGAGATCCAAGATCCCGCTGGATCTCTGTTTTTATATGATCGGAAACAGCACTTAAAACAAATCTGTCCAGCATCACCCCAAGGGCAATAACCAATGCGATGACAGGAAGTGCAATTCTTAAAAGTAAACTTTTTCTTACGCCCAGTAACATTCTCTCCTGTTAAAATACCGGATCCAGACTCTTTAAAGTTTCAGGCCACACCACATTCTTTTTTTTATTCTGCCATTGTATAATAAGCGGGAAATGTCTTTTCTGCTTGCCTTTGCTATCCACACCATATCTGCCGATTACCGTCATGGTATCCAGTTTGGCCAGGACATCCCTGAGTCCATCCCGGTCTAATGAACCGCTTTTTTCCAGGGCTGTCTCAAGTATCATGCCGGCTGCATAAGCCGTTGCCGCGTGATAGGAAGGAGATTGTTCATACTCTTGGTTGAATGCCTCAATGAATTTTTCTCCCCTGGGATATTTGACACCCGCCTCTTTTTCCCATTGTGATGAAGAAAATGCCAGATTTGCATCTTCTTTCAAAACAGTGAAAAATTGCTGGGTAGCAGGGCCTACAGATGCGTAATAGGCTTTGGGATACCATCCGATTTTCTTTAATGCCAGCCGCATATCAATTGATTCATCCAGATGGCCGCAGACAATCACCGCCTGTGCCCCTGAGGTTTTTGCTTTAAATGCAATGTCAACAAGATCTTTTTGGCCCTTTTTAAATATCTGAAAATACACTTCATTCAAACGAAACCGCTTGACCCATGTCTGTGTAGCACTTGAAAGTGTAACGGAAAAAGCATCATCAGCTGAAACAATGGCAATATCTTTTATCTGATAGTTGACAAGCATCTGCAAAAATCCGACCGTGTATTTGCTGGCAGGGGTATAAACACCAAAGGCATATTGATATCCTTTTTCCCATAAGCGATCTGCCGATGCACCGGACAAGAGAACGGGATACCGATGTTTTTCCGTAATGGGCAAGATGGCTTCTGATATTGAACTGGAATACGGACCAATGACAAAATCAATCTTGTCTTTTTCAATGAGCTTTGTATAAATAGTTTTCGCCTGGTCAGCCGAACTTTGGTCATCCATAATAACCATTTTGATTTTCCTGCCCAGGATACCGCCATTTTCATTAACATGCTTTTCCCAGAGCAGGAATCCTTTTTGCTGCATGTTTCCCATTTCAGTATATTTGCCGGTCAAAGAAAGAGAGACACCAATGGTGATATCCCCCCCAAATGCAGCTGCGGCAAAACTCAATAACAAGGTGACAACAATAGAGATAATACGATTCATCATATCCACCCCACTTCCTCATTTTTATATGTGTAGGATCAGAATCGCATTTCCATCAGGAATATTCAAGATTTTTGTTACCGATATTCACCTGACTTGCGCAACACCCCCGCAAGATCGTATCACCCTGTTATTGCCTTACGGCCAAACCGCTTCCATGGCTTTAAGCACATCAACTATTGTCAAAATCAAATTGCGATAAATAGTGTTGCAATTGCTCTTTATTTTCCACAGATAAACCCGGGCAGTCATTCTGATCTTTTATCCCTTCCATCACCCGAATGGCAAACACCATACAGGTCGGTGAGTTGCACTCCCGGCAATTGGTTTTTGGCAGCAATTTTAAAATCCGGGTAAGGACCGGCTTGGGAGCACTCTCAAAACTGGGCTTAATGTCCTTGCGATCTTCCCAGGTAATATTGATCTGATTTTGCAGCCATTGAAGAATTTTATCAGCTTCATTTTCATCTTTAAGCGCATTGACGGCAATTTTGCCGGCATGAACACTGATCAGTTTCCCCTGGACCTTAAAGGTCACGCTGGGAGGTTCCCTGGTAAAGGACGTTCCACCAAGAACCGTGTTAAGATAAGGTATAACTTTTCCTACGTCTTCATTCAAATAAGCATAACAATGAATTGAACGGGCACCCGGCATGCATTTAGACCGGAAGATTTCTTTGGTATAGCCAGACAACAACATATCCATGTCTCCTTTTTTAGTTTGTTGTATATAGACGTAAACAAACTCAAAAAGGATACATAAAAATTATCATTTTTTAATTTTGTTTTGGAAGACAGACAAATACATTTCTTTTATCATGGGAAAAATCGCAGTTGAGTTCCAGTTCTTTTTTTAATTTTTCCCTGGCCCGATGCAATCGCATTTTTACATTTTCAAGACTGATTTGCAGAATATGAGCGATTTCCCTGTTTTTAAAATTTTCCAGATCTTTTAAAATTAAAACACTTTTATATGGATCATCAAGTCTTTCAACAATATCAAGGACACAGGAACTCATCTGCTTTCTGATCATCTGGCTGTCAATGGGTTCAACGTATTTTTCACACAATTCTCCATTGTCCGGACCATGGGTTTCAACCGGCACAGTGTCCTTTAAATAAACATATTTTTTGGAAGACAGTGAGCGAAATCTGTCATATGCGGTATGTGTTGCAATTTTATAAATCCAGGTTTTTATACTGCTCTGTTTTTTAAAATTTTTAAGCTCCCGGTTTATTTTTTCAAAAACTTCCTGGAGCAGATCATCCGTATCCAGCGACGGTGCCATACGGGAAAGGTAACTTCTCAATCCAGGTGAAAAGGTTTCATATATTTTATCAAACTTCAATTCTTTATTATCCATTGGCCCAGCAATGCTAAAAGTTAACATAATTTAATCAAAAATGATA
>JAHJLN010000185.1 GCA_018821715.1 Pseudomonadota bacterium
TGACCAGCCCGGTTGCCGTGTTGATATAAGGGCGTTGATCATACACCATTTCAAGCGCCAACCGGTTGTCTCCAAGAATGGTTTTATTCAGTTGAATAACCGCTTTTTCAACAGCATCCGTCATGTCCAGGACATTGGCCCCTTTTTCTTTTCTGACGGCAACCACTATCACCTGCTCCCCATTGTGCAGGACTGAAGCGGTCTCCTTATTAAATCCTTTTTCGACCCGGGCTACATCCTTAAGATAGACCCGTTTTATTCCATCATCAAAGATCACCACGTCAAGGGCATCCCCAGGTGTTTGAAACTGGCTGATGGTCCTGATCCGGTAATTTTTCTTGGCCATGCCCAGAATGCCGGCGGAAATATTCTGGTTTGCATGGCGGACCGAGGCGATGATCTGGTTGATGGATACATTATACCGGGCCATTTTCTGGGCATCAATGATAATATCCAGGGTGGTGTCGGTGCCGCCAAACACCAGCAGGGAACCCACACCGTTAATCCGCTCCAGATACTGCCGGACATTATCCTCAAAAAACGTTTTAAATTGATTGATTTGACCTTTGTTACCGGGTGTTGTGGTCAGGACCATCCAGATGATCGGCGAGCTGTTGGCTCCGGAAGACTCTATGGTTGGTTTGTTTACGTTTTCCGGATAATTGCCGACCTCGGACATCTTATTGGACACCCTTAAAAGAGCATCATCAAGGTTGATTCCGATTTTAAAGGACAGGGTAATCGTCCCCAGCCCGTTGTAAGAGGAACTCTCCATTTTAGTGAGTCCCTGAAGGCCTTTTAAAACTTTTTCCTGCTTTTCAATAATTTCTTTTTCAATTTCATAGGGGGTCGCGCCCTGCCAGGTTGTGTTGACGGTAATCAAAGGGGTTTCAACGTCGGGCGTCAGCTGGACCGGAAGCTTTTGAAGCCCGATCAGACCGAACATAACCGTCAGGATGACGCCCACGGCAACGGTTACCGGTTTGTGGATAAAAAAACGGATAATATCCATCTAGTGTTCTCCAACAATAACAACGGCCTGATCCTGCCGCAATCGTTCATTTCCATCAACAACAACCGGCATGCCTTCGGTAAAATGTTCATTATCCGCACCGATACTGTCCCCCAGATAGGTCACGATATTGACCGGCAGCAGGATTGCTTTCTCCTGTTTTATCGTATACACAGCATCCTTGCCCTGGAATTTGAGGAGCGCATCCCTTGGGATGATGGCAAGTTTTCCTTTGGTACCCGTGGAAATAAACACTGTGGCCGACATGTTCTGCGCCACCTTGGTTAACATGGGGATCCGTATTTTCAAAAAAACATTTTTAGTTTTTTCATCTGCAATGGGAGACAGCGTGTCAATGGTTCCGGTCAGTTCTTTGTCATAGGCATTGATGGATACGGGTACGCTTTGTCCCAATGAAATGAATTTCAGCAAGGTTTCCGCCACAGGTACACTTATATACAGATCATTGACAGATCCGATACTGATCAGTGGTTTTCCCTGCTGGACCCAGTCACCTGAATCCACGTTTTTATCAAGAATAATTCCGTCAAAAGGCGCATGAATAATGCTTTTTCTCTTTTGGATCAACAATTTTTCAAGGCGTGTCTCTGCGGCCAGTTTTTTTAAAAGAGCCTCTTGATAAACAAAGTTTGCATCATCATAATCTTTTTCCCTGATCCCGCCTTTTTTAAACAACGATTCCATTCGTTCATAATTTTTTTTTGAATGGCTGATAAGAAGATCAGCCTGTTCAATCTGGTTTTGGTGGATTAAAATTTCTTTTTCAAGTATTTCAGTATTCAAGTGTACCAGTGGTGTGCCGTTGGTAATTCGATCCCCGGTCCTGACATTGATGCGGGTTACCAGTCCCGGGACTTCTGAAGAAACATGGCTGATCCGGTCATAATAAAGCGTACCGATAAAAGACCGGTTCTGGGCGACCTCTTGAAAGGCAATCTTTGAGATCACCACCCTTGCAGGGGGTGGCTCCTGGGCAAAAACCATTGAGCTTGTGATGGCGGCCAGAATCAACAGGGCTTGAAGAACACGCATACATCCTCTCATTGTGCAGTTAAGGGGGTTCACTTCTCATGGTTTTTATATTTGTTAAATCGGCTTTTGCCAGGGATGATACTTTTTTATCATCGCCTGGAAACAAGAAAAGCAAATTATGTAGAAATTATTTTTTGCAGAAATAAAAGTCAAGGTTAAAAAGAAATTAAAAAAATCTAACCGGACAAGATCGGCAAAGTGTAGATTTGCATTGTCTTTTTAATACCGGATTGCTATGGATCTGTTATCACCTGAAATTAATGAATACACATCACTACCGGCACCTAAAACAACAGAGTAATTTTAATGGCGGCAAAAAAGAAAAATGTAAAGGCAGATGAGTTAAAATATGCGAATCAGATAACGCAAACTCTTTTTGATATCGCAAATGCCGTCAACACAACATCAAGACTGGAAGAGCTCTATCTTATGATCCATGACGCATTGGGTCGGGTAATGGATGTTACAAATTTTTTTATTGCCATGGTGGATACAAAAAAAGACACATTGTATTTTCCCTATTTTGTAGATGCTCAAGATAATGATTTCGAACCGATCGAAGACTTTGAGGCCAAGAATTCTCTAACAGGGCTGGTGGTTCAGAAGGGATACCCCTTGCTGCTCAAAAAGGACGTCTTATTGCAAAGAGCATCACAAAACGGCGTATGGGGACCTGTGCCGGTCATCTGGATGGGGGTTCCATTAATCGTCAGAGAAGAAATAATCGGTGTGATTGCCATACAAAGCTATACAGATCCCGAGTGTTATACAAAAAAAGAGTTGGATCTCCTGGTTTCTGTTTCAGACCATATTGCCGTTGCCATTGATCGAAAACAGACAGAAGAACAGTTGAGAAAAACCCAGAACAAATTTGCAAAACTATTCCAGGCCACCCCCTGCTGGAGCATGTTGACCATGGTTGAAGCGGGCATCATCATTGAGGCCAATGATACTTTTTTTAAAAGTTCCGGGTATGACAGGTCCGAAGTCATCGGCCATACCGGATTTGAGTTCGGCCTGTTTGTTAATCCGGGCGACAGGAAAAAAGTGTTAAAAGAATTTGAAAAAAAAGGCAGACTCCATGAATTCCCCATCCAGTTCAGAATGAAAAATAGAAAGATTCGTGATTTTTTATGGTCTGCAGAAGTAATAGATGTCGACGATAAATTATGCTGGGTAAGCGCTGTTTTGGATATTACAAAGCGCAAACAGGCTGAAAGAGAAAAAAACAGGGCAAACCGTCTTGCGGCAGAACAGGAAAAGCATGCCCTGGTGGGAAGGGTTGCCGGTAAAATGGCCCATGATTTTAATAATATTCTGGGCGTTATCATGGGCAATACGGAACTGGCTCTTTTAGACTGCAAGGATGAGGAAATTAAAAAAACACTGGAGTTGATATGCGGGCAAACCATCAGGGGCAGAAGTTTAACAAAAAACCTGACGGCCTTTGCAAAAGCCCAGGAGCCAAAGCATGAATTTTTCAGGATCAATGATGTCATGGATCTTGTCCTGGAACTTTTAAAAAAAGACCTGGAAGACATTGAGCTGATCAAGGATTTTAAAACAGGACTTCCGGATCTGATGGCTGATCCGGGAATGATTGAAAATACCCTGGTAAATCTGTTACAAAATTCAATTCATGCATTAAGCCGGACCCAAAATCCTAAAATAAAGATAAGAACCTTTTCTAAGGATAAGCAGATCTGCTTTGAAATAGAAGATAACGGGTGCGGGATACCCAAAGAGAACCTGTCAGATATCTTTGAACCCTCATTTACATTAAAAGGCAGCAGTGATTTAACCGATTCCTATTCAAGAGATATAAAAGGAACCGGGTATGGAATGTCCAATGTAAAAAGATATATTGGACAGCATAAGGGAAAAATTGTTGTAACATCCAAAGTCAATGCCGGTACAAGGTTTTCCATTTGTATGCCGGTAATTAAAAAAGAATTAACAGCAAATGAAAAAACAGAACTGGGTACGGCTCAACTGGTGACGCAAAAATATATTCTTCTTGTAGAAGACGAAACTGCAATTTCAGATGTACAGTATCGGATATTGACCCAGGCGCCCTGTAACCACAGAGTTGATATTGCCATGAACGGTCAGATGGCCATTGATTTGTTAAACAGAAACAAATATGACCTGGTAAGCCTGGATTACCAGCTGCCGGGAAAAATTAACGGCATGGATGTCTATAAACAACTCAGGACAAAGGATAAGACAATTCCCGTACTATTTGTGTCCGGCAATCTGGAATTTTTAGAATCCATCAACAAGTTGAAAAAACAAAAACAGATCGCACATCTTTCCAAGCCCTGCCAGAATAAGGTTTATATCAACGCCATTAATCAATTGCTTGGGAATGCCGGAATAAAATAGGGTTTGCCCAAAGCCGATCTTGTGTTATATTAAGGTTTTATCATTTAAGAAGAATAGGTATAAAATATGTGTTTAGCAGTTCCGTCCAAGATTATTGAAATCAACGATACAATTGCCAAAGTGGATGTGGATGGCGTGATCCGGGAAACCAGCATCATGCTGATGGATGATGTAAAAATCGGGGATTATGTGATTGTTCATGCAGGATTTGCCATCAGCAAGATTGATGAAGCGGCTGCCCTCCAGACTTTGGAAGACATGCGCAATATCCTGGCAGCAGAAGTGCTTCAGGCCAATGGCCTTTTTGATCATTCATAAGCGGGTATGAAGGATTTTTTGGTAGCTAAACGGCTGGAAATCAGCGGCGTGGTTCAAGGCGTTGGTTTCCGGCCGTTTTTATTTGTCCTGGCCAAAAAATATCATCTCAAAGGAGAGGTGTCCAATACTTCCTCTGGTGTTAGTGTCATTGTGGAGGGGACGATAAAAAATATTGAAGGCTTTACCCATGATATTTATCATAAAAGCCCGCTGCTTGCCTCGGTGAAACATATTGAAACCATGGATACAGCGCATCACAATTTTTCTTTGTTTCAAATTATAAAGAGCAAAACCGCCAACAGCCGGAACACGTTGATTTCTCCTGATGTAACCCTTTGCGCAGACTGTCTGGCTGAAATGAAAGATCCCCATGACCGGCGGTATGAATACCCGTTTATCAATTGTACCAATTGCGGTCCGCGGTATACCATTATTGAAGATATTCCCTATGACCGCCCCAAAACATCCATGAAACAGTTTAAGATGTGTCAGGCGTGTCAGGGCGAGTATGACGACCCGCTGAACAGACGATTTCATGCTCAGCCCAATGCCTGCCCGGAATGCGGACCCACCGTATTTTTAACAGATCATAAAGGGGTCAGGATCGATTCAGATTCAAAAGAGGCCATCACCCTTGCTGCCCGATACTTAAAAAAGGGTAAAATTGTTGCAGTAAAAGGACTTGGCGGATTTCATCTGGCCTGCGATGCCGCCAATCTTGAAGCGGTTCAACGGTTAAGACAGAGAAAAGCACGCCCCCATAAACCCTTTGCCCTGATGGCCGAATCAGCATCCCGCCTGTTTGACCATGTTCATGTCAGTGACAGGGAAAAAGACCTGTTGGAATCCTATCACAGACCCATTGTTCTTTTGAAAAAGAAGGATACCAGACCCGGGAAGATTGAGGGTCTTGCACTGGATGTTGCGCCGTTTAACAAAACTCTCGGGATCATGCTGCCCTATACCCCGTTGCATTACCTGCTGCTTGAAAAAGGACCTGACATTCTGGTGATGACCAGCGGAAATCGTTCAGGAGAGCCGCTTTCCATAGATAATGAGGAGGCTTTGGATGCCTTTTCCCATATTGCAGATTATTTTTTACTGCATAACAGGGAGATTTGTTTTCGGGCAGATGATTCCATTGCCAGGATTCAGGCAGGCAAAACAAGATTTATCAGGCGGTCAAGAGGGTATGCACCGTTGCCCGTGGCAATGAACAACCCCATGCCGAAAATTCTGGGATGCGGCGCAGGGCTTAAAAATACGGTCTGCCTGACCCGGAAGAACGATGTGTTTTTAAGCCAGCATATCGGGGATCTGGACAATATAAAGGTGTATGATTTTTATCAAAACAGTATTGATCATTTAAAACAGATTTTTGATATTCAACCCGGGATTATTGCCCATGATCTGCACCCGGGATATATGAGCACCGGTTATGCCATGGCACAGAAGAGCATAAAAAAGATTGGGGTCCAGCATCACCATGCCCATGCCGTGGCCTGTATGGCAGAAAACAATCTGGATGAACCGGTTATTGCCATAACCCTTGATGGTACAGGGTATGGAACAGACGGCCATATCTGGGGCGGAGAAATTCTTGTGTGCACCCAAAAAGGGTTCAAGCGAAACGCACATTTGTCCTATATGCGGATGCCGGGCGGAGATGCAGCTGTTCTGGAGCCCTGGCGAATGGCAGCATCCCTCTTGTACCAGGCCTTTGGGAATGATTTTTTAAGCCTGGATATTCCTTTCATAAAACAGATGGACAAAGAAAAGCTTTTCTTTATCTGTCAGATGATGGAAAAAAATTTGAATTCGCCGTTAACATCCAGTGCAGGAAGAGTGTTTGATGCAATTGCATCTCTGTTGTGCATCCGGCATAAAATTTCCCATGAAAGCCAGGCGGCAATGGAACTTGAGGCTGTTGCAGATGAAGATCCGGCAGAAAAGGCCTATGGATTTGATCTGGTGGAAAATAAAAAAGAGGGGAGCATCGGCGCTTTTCAAATCAACCTTGAGGCCTGTATCCGGCAGATTGTAGCGGATTTAAGGCAGGGTGTAACAAATGGCTGCATCAGTTCAAAGTTTCATCATACCCTGGTTCAGGCTTTTTTAGCGGCAGCCATGATTGTGAGCAAAAAAACAGGGATTAAAAAAACAGTTCTCTCGGGAGGGGTGTTTAACAATGATATTATCTTGAACCGGATGATCCATAGCCTTGAAGAAAACGATCTTAAGGTATATACACACACAAAGGTTCCAACAGGGGACGGTGGAATCTGTTTAGGTCAGGCAGTGGTTGCTGCCGCTTTGGAAGGAAATTAGACATATGGCGTTAAAATATATTGAAGAGTACAGGGATGCTTTGCTTGCAAAGGATCTGATCAAAAAAATCCATGCTGTGAGCAAGAAAAACTTAAGACTGATGGAGGTCTGTGGAACCCATACCATGTCCATTTTCAGGCATGGCATAAGAAGTGTAATACCTGATACCATCACCTTGCTTTCAGGTCCGGGATGCCCTGTGTGTGTGACCGCCCAGAAAGATATTGATGCCTTTGTTGAGTTTGCAAGGGTTAAGGATGTAATTGTGACAACCTTTGGAGATCTGATTAAGGTACCGGGGTCTGGTTCATCCCTGGGAAAAGAAAAAGCCGCAGGCGCAGATGTTCGGATTGTCTATTCCATATCTGATGCCGTTCATATTGCCAGGGAAAATAAAGATAAACAAATTGTGTTCTGTGCTGTGGGATTTGAAACAACCATTCCCACCATTGCTGCCGGCATTCTTATGGCAATTGCTCAAAAAGTGGATAATTTTTCCATTTATTCTGCCAATAAACTGACACCCCCGGCCCTTGCCGCCCTGATGGAAACAAAGGGTGTCCAGATTGACGGCTTTATCCTTCCGGGCCATGTTTCTGTGATTACAGGAACCAATGCCTACAGGGGGACCTTTGAAAAGTATGCCATCCCATCCGTGATTGCAGGGTTTGAACCCATTGATATTTTAAAGGCGATTCTTCTTTTAATCCAGCAGAATGAATCCGGTATTCCTGCCCTTGAAAATGCATATCCCCGGGCGGTATCCGATCAGGGGAATCTTAAGGCAAAACAGATCATGAACCAGGTTTTTGAGGTTTGTGCTGCATCCTGGAGAGGGATCGGAGAAATCCCGTTAAGTGGCATGGGACTGAAAAAAGAGTATCAAGCCTTTAATGCTGCTGCCAAATTCGGCATGGACATGCCCGATGTGCCTGAGCCCAAAGGGTGTGCCTGCGGTCAAATCCTCATGGGGCTGAAAACTCCCGAACACTGTGCGCTTTATAAGAAAAAATGTACCCCCCTGACGCCGGTTGGACCCTGTATGGTCTCCAGCGAAGGGGCTTGTGCTGCATTTTACAGATATGCTTAAGATAGATGAACAGGAATAAAGATGACTGAAGAAAAAGTATTATTAGATCATGGTTCAGGGGGAAAAATTTCCCATTCAATGTTTGCCGATATCATCCTGCCCTTGTTTGAAAATCCTGAATTGTCAAAACAGGATGACGGGGCAGTCCTGGATATCGAAGGCGCCAAACTTGCCTTTTCAACCGATTCCTATGTGGTGGATCCCATTTTTTTCCCCGGCGGGAATATCGGGGATCTGGCGGTGAACGGAACTGTTAATGACATTGCCATGTGTGGCGCTGTGCCCAGATTTATCAGTGTGGGCCTTATTATAGAAGAAGGGCTTTTGCTCAAGGAGTTAAAGATGATCCTTGAAAGCATGGCAATGGCTGCAAAAAAGGCAGGTGTCAAGATTGTAACCGGAGATACCAAGGTGGTTCCAAAGGGCAAAGCAGACAAGATTTTTATTAATACTTCCGGAATCGGTGTGATTCCCCCAAATGTTGATGTGTCCGGGAGCAATGCAAAGCCGGGAGATAAAATCATTGTCAGCGGTACCATTGCAGACCACGGCATTGCGGTATTGAGTTCAAGAGAGGGCTTGAAATTTGATTCTGATATAAAATCAGATTCAGCCCCGTTAAACTGGATGGTTCAGTCGATTATCCAGTCTGGCTGTGATGTGCATGTACTTCGTGATCCCACAAGGGGAGGGCTGGGTACAACCTTGAATGAGATTGCATCACAATCCGGTGTGGGAATGTTAATAGATGAAACCCGCCTGCCGGTCAGAGGGGCTGTCCAGGGAACCTGTGAGCTGTTGGGGTTTGACCCTCTATATATTGCCAATGAAGGAAAATTGATTGCCTTTGTGCCGCCGGAACATGCCCAAAAAGTACTTGAGATTATTCAACAAAATGAGTTCGGCAAAGATGCGGTAATGATTGGAGAAGTAACCGATAAAAATCCGGGAAAGGTTTTTTTGCAGACAGCTATCGGTGGCCTGCGGCTGATCGATATGCTGACAGGAGAACAGCTGCCAAGAATCTGTTAAGTTCAAATTTTGAATACAGGCCCTCTTGCCAAAACGGTTTGTTTGGTTTGCAGCCCAAGCGCAGTATGAATCCCGGGACGGTCTTTTTTTCAATATAATTATAGTTGACGCGACTAATTTTAATAATGTAAAGTTAGAACTTGCAAACTATCTTAAAGGGAGTCTGCAAAATGTTGATATTTAAAGTCGGTACGATTGCAAGACACCTGGGTGTTCACAGAAACACCGTTACCAACTGGATTAATAAAGGAAACCTTCAGGCATCCTTAACTGCTGCCAAGCGGTATACGATTTCAAAACAAGACTTTATCCTTTTTTGTGAAAAAAAACATATTTCCAAAACTGCCATGGAAAATGTTATTTTAGAAACCCAAACCCAAACCCAAACCCAAACCCAAAATAATATTAAAGCCCCTGGAACCATTATCAACAGGGCTATTCCAAATGAGAAAAATCAAACAAAAACAAACAGGCGTGGCACTGAAAAAATAATTCAAATACCCGGAACAGATAAACTGATCGGTTCGGTTATGATTGTGGGGGGGGGAATAGCGGGTATCCAGGCGGCGATAGAGCTGGCTGATTCAGGATACTATGTGTATATTGTTGAAAAAACAGCAGGCATTGGCGGGGTAATGTCCCAGTTGGATAAAACATTTCCGACCAATGATTGTGCCTCATGTATCATTTTACCAAAGCTTGTGGAGTGCGACCGGCATCTGAACATTGAACTGCTTACGTTATCCCGGGTTGTCAAGGTCCAGGGCAGTGTGGGGCACTTTAGCATTCAGGTGAAAAAAACCCCCCGGTATGTGGACATGGACAAATGCATTGCCTGCGGGATCTGTGCTGAAAAATGTCCGATTAATGTGAAAGACGAGTTTAATTTCGGCATTAATAATAAAAAGGCGGCCTATATCAAATATGATCAGTCTGTTCCGCTTAAATATGCCATTGATCCGTCTGCATGTATTTATTTTACCCTGGGAAAATGCAGGGCCTGTGAAAAATTTTGTCCCACAGGGGCCATTAATTTTACACAGGTTGAAGAAACGGTTACCATTGAAGCAGGGGCGGTTATTCTGGCACCGGGATTTAAACCCTTTGATCCTTCAGGTCATGATTTTTTTGGATACCGTATCAAGGATGTGGTCACCAGTCTTGAATTCGAGCGTCTCCTTTCCATCAGCGGACCGAACAGAGGTAAGCTTCTCAGGCCGTCTGACAGCACAGAACCACGAAAAATCGCCTGGCTGCAATGCGTGGGATCTCGGAACCTTAATAATTGCGGCAATTCTTATTGTTCAAATATTTGCTGCATGTCTGCGGTAAAGCAGGGGTTGGCTGCTTTGGATCATATCACGGCCCAGACCCTTGAATGCACTATTTTTTTTACGGATTTAAGAAGCCAGGGCAAGGAATCGGAAAAGTTTTTTGAACGGGCAAAACAAGAGAACATCAGATTTGTGAGAGCCATTCCTCATACCATGGAACCGGGAAAAGACGGTACCGGTATCCGGATGAGATACATGACCGAACGGGGTGAGGTGATGGTTGAATCTTTTGAAATGGTTGTCCTTTCCATTGGATTTGAAGCGCCTGAAGATGTATTAACCCTTGCCGGACAATTTGATATTGAGCTGGATCGACACCATTTTGCCAGGACCTCATGTTTCGAACCCATAGAAAGCAGCCGGAAAGGGGTCTATGTCATCGGTGCGTTTCAATCCCCTAAACCGATTTCAAGATCAGTGATACAGGCTGCATCAGCAGCCGCCTCTATTGCAAGGCTGCTTGCTGAGAAAAAAGGGTCTCTTACAAAAATAAAAATCTTTCCTGATGAACGTGACATTCTCGAAGAAAAGCCCTCGGTCGGTGTGTTTGTCTGTTCCTGCGGTGTGAATATTGCCGGCATTGTTGATGTGGGTCAGGTTGTGGCATATTCAGCCAGGCTGCCTTACGTGACATATGTTGAGAACAATCTTTTTTCCTGCTCTGCCGATGCCCAGGAAAGCATTACACAAAAAATTAAAGAATTCGGGTTGAACCGAATTGTTATTGCCGCCTGCACCCCCAGGACCCATGAGCCTTTGTTTCAGGAAACGCTGAAAAATGCCCGGTTGAACGGGTTCATGGTAGAGATGGCCAATATCAGGAATCAAAATTCCTGGGTGCATCAACAAGACTCAAAGAGTGCGACCCGAAAAGCAAAAGACCAGGTAAGGATGGCCATTGCTAAAGTGGTTCATAATTATCCGCTGAAACAGGATCGGATAAAGGTGGTTCAAAAAGCCCTTGTTGTGGGGGGCGGTATTGTGGGCCTTGACAGTGCCCTTACCCTTGCCCAGCTGGGGATTGAAACCATATTGATTGAAAAAAGCAATGTTTTGGGAGGCAATGCACTGAACCTGGAAACCAGTTTCAAGGGAGAAAATGTACCTTCCCTGCTTGAAGATCTTATCAATAAGGTAAGCCAGAATGAAAAAATCATGGTTTACAGAAAAGCAACCCTGGAATCGGTTTCAGGGTCAGTTGGAAATTTTAAAGGATTTATCAATATTGCCGGGGAAACAGAACAAATCAACTTTGGTGCAGCGATAATGGCCACCGGCGGCAAAGAAGCCATCCCTGAAGAGTATCTTTATGGTATGGAGCCCAGGGTGATGACCCAGTTGGAATTTGATCGAAAAGTTCTGTTTCATCCGGCTGAAGTCAAAAAAGCCCAGAGTATTGTGTTTATCCAGTGTGTGGGCTCAAGGGAGCCTGAAAGGCCTTATTGCAGCAGGATCTGCTGCATCCATTCCGTTAAGGCTGCCATTGGGTTAAAAAAGATCCACCCAGGCATTAAAGTTTATATCCTTTACAGGGAAATCAGAACCTATGGGGAGTGGGAGTCGTATTACACCGAAGCAAGGGATATCGGCATAATATTTATCCGGTATGAAACCATAAGAAAACCAAAGGTTAAAAAACAGGATAATTATTTGACGGTTGAGGTATTTGATCCCATTGCCCGGCGGCCCGTAAGGATTACGGCGGATTATCTGGCCCTGGCAACCGGCATAGTGTCTCGTGATAATCATTATATTGCAGAGTTTTTCAAGTTTAATGTAAATTCAGATGGGTTTTTCAACGGGGCGCATCCAAAGCTCAAGCCGGTTGATTTATCTGTGGCAGGTCTGTTTCTTGCCGGCATCTGCAATTATCCCAAACCCTTGGACGAGTCCATTGAAGAGTCCAGAGCAGCAGCCTTCAGAGTGTCTGCACTTCTTTTGCAGGAAGAGATTAAATCAGAAGCCATTAAATCTTTTGCAACAGATCATTGCGATGGGTGTGCCCTTTGTGTTGACGTTTGTCCGTTTCATGCCCTCTCGATTATGAAAACAGATGTGCGAAAAAGCAGATCTAATCTCACAGTTGTCACTGATCCGGCCTTATGCCAGGGGTGTGGCCTTTGTGCTGCAACATGTCCCAAAGACGGCATTATGGTCCATGGGTTTACAATGAAACAACTTATGGCGCAAGTGCGTGCTGCGGTTAATGAAGGCACAATGGAAACATAATGCCGCAAAAACAAAAAAGAGACCCTTATAAGAGATTAACACCTATACAGGATGTGAATAGACAATAAAAATGACAGCAATTGATCAAAATGGGTTTAGTGATAAAGAAGGCATCATACGGGTTGCTCCTGTTGAGTTGGGCATTGGAAGCAAGACGGTACTTAAGGATCTTGTTTTATCCATATTGCCAAAAGGCAGAAATCTGACATCCTGTTTTAACTGTGGTGCATGTTCATCCGGATGCCCGGCCAGCGGTCTTGCCGGGATGGATCCAAGAAAATTTGTCAGAATGGTTTCTTTGGGTATGGATGAAGAGATCATGACCAATGACTGGGTATGGATGTGCACGACATGTCATCGCTGTGTCCATGTCTGCCCCATGAAGATTGATATTCCTCAACTTGTTTCTATTATTCGAAGTCAATGGCCAAGGGAAAAAAGGCCGAAAACCATTGTAAACGACTGCGAAAGATCGCTTAAAAGTGATACCTGTTCTACTGCGGGAATCAGTGTCGAGGATTGGAAATTTATTGTAGCAGATGTTGTTGATGACGTAAGACAAACACAGCAGGGGTTTGAAGAGCTCAATGTTCCCATGGATGAGAAAGGTGCGCTGCTGTTTTTAAATCAGAATTCAAGCATGCCGTTGACAGAGCCGCTGGAGATGGCTCCCTTGTGGAAAATCCTGCACCTTGCCGGTGCAAACTGGACCTATGGGTCACAGGGGTGGGCAGCGGAAAATTTTGGGATGTTTCTTGCCGATAATAACGCCTGGGAAAAAATCGTTAGAAAAAAAACAGCGGTTATTGAACAACTGGGGTGTAAAGTTCTGTTAAATACAGAATGCGGCCATGATTTCCTTGCGGCCAAACATGGGCTTGAAAAATTTAAAATACCCCATTCATTTGAGGTTAAAAGTATTATTGAATACTATGCTGACTGGATACGCAAAGGCAGGCTGAAGATGAGCTCTGACTGGAACCTGGACTTGAAAATTAAATTTACAGTTCAAGACCCCTGTCAATTGGTCAGAAAAAGCTATGGGGATTTCATTGCTGATGAACTCAGGTTTGTGGTCAAGGAAGCCGTGGGGGAAGAAAATTTTGTTGATATGGTTCCAAACCGTTCCAATAACTATTGTTGTGGTGGCGGGGGCGGCGCCATCCTGTCGGATTTTAAAGAGGAAAGACTTTCTTACGGAAAGATTAAGCTTGAGCAGATTCTCGAGACGGAAGCCGCTTATTGCATTACCCCCTGCAACAATTGCCACGGTCAGATAATGGAGTTGAGTCAGCATTATCATGCAAGGGTCAAGACCATCCATTTGTGGACAATTATCTGTCTGTCAATGGGAGTCTTGGGGGAAGATGAGCGCAAATACCTGGGGGATGATCTGGCCATGGTCGGGCTTAAATAAAGGGACGGTAAAGGGAAAGCTTTATGAAAACTTTTTTTAATCTGGTACAGGAAGTGCAAAAACCCGGGTTATGTTACAGGTGTGGGGGGTGTGCTGTTTTTTGCACTGCCATCAATTACGGAGCATTAGAAATTGATAAAACCGGCAAGCCTGTTTATGGGGATATGGAAAAATGTATTGAATGCGGTCTTTGTTATTCCATCTGCCCTGAGATCAGTGATCTGGATGAAGAGACAAAACGCCAGGCCAACTGGAGCGAGCCCATGGGAAGGGTTATTGAAACAACGGTTGTCCGGGCATCTGACACAAGGGTAAGGCAAAGAGCGACCGATGGCGGAGCTGTGACAGCACTTTTGCTGCATCTTTTCGACCGTAATAGAATAGATGGTGCCATTGTGACCCGATCGGTAGGTCATTTTCAGCGCCAGCCTTTTTTGGCAACCACCCGGCAGGATATCTCGGATTCTGCAGGATTTTTCTTTGATGTTTCCCACGGGATGAAACGGTTCAGCGATGAATACATGACGTTTTCAAGTATTGAACAGTTTGATCCCATGGTCAAAAAAGGTCTGAAAAGAGTTGCTTTGGTCGGAACTCCCTGCCAGATAAAATCCTTACGCAAGATGCAGGTGTTGAATCTGGTGCCGTCGGATTCCATAAAAATATGCTTTGGGCTTTTCTGTTCCGGGAATTTTACCTTTGGCATTGAAGAGCAGCAGAAACTTGCCGAAATTGCCGGTTTCGCGTGGAATGATGTTATCAAAATCAACTTGAAAGAAAGGCTTGTCATTACGTTAAAGTCCGGTGATAGAAGAACGGTTGAACTTGAGGATATGGAATCTTTAAAACGATATGCCTGTCATTATTGTGGCGACTATTCAGCAGAATTTGCAGATATTTCCTTTGGCGGGATCGGTGCCAAAGAAGGCTGGTCTACGGTCATTACCCGAACGCCTCTTGGGCGGGCAGTACTGGCAGACTGCCGCAGTTTTAAAAGCATAGAACAATTCAATATTGAAGATAACCCTGAATATGCCAGCAAAGCGCTTCAGGCGGTTAGAAAAGCCTCTTTTGAAAAAAAGAAAAAATCCAGACATAAAAGAAGAAATCTTCAGGCAAAGTCAGTGCAGGTTAAGGTATAGTTTAATATTATTTAGTGGAATAGGCTTTGATCTGTGATTCGCTGCTGTTTTTAATCGCTTCCATCTGAAGATGTGTGTCCACATATCTTGCCAGGATTTCTGCAGCTTTGCCGGGCGGGGGAATAATCATATAGTGGTCAATGATGGCATGGGCGAACTCATGGGCAAGCATGCCCTCGTAAAGGTCGTCCAATTGAATATAGATCGTCAGTTTTTCATGGGCATACCAAGCTCTTGCATTGCATTCTTTTTTATAAAGCGCATAAAACGCATGGTTCAATTGTTGTCTGTTGCTGAATATTTTAACGTTGATTTTATTGGTAAATCCCTTCATTTCAAGGAGATCCTGGGATTTTCTGAACAGAGCGTCTATTTTTTTTGAAATGGTAACAGCCAGGCGTGAATCAGAGTTATCATTATTTGGATTATAGTTTATCCGGGTGTTAAATCGGTTTAAATCATCCATGTTTTGAAAATACAGGATTGTATTCTCTGTGTGAATCTGTTGCCAGTTGACTGGTGCTGATATACCGGCATAACCATTCCCAAATGACACAAAGACAATCAGGCTGATGAAAGCTGCAGCTTTTAAAAAGTTGATGTTTATATGGCAGAGAGTCGTTTTCATTATAAGCAGGGCCTATTTTTATGCATTATGCAAAGTGTGCAAAATGTGCTAAATGTATTAAAGCATAGTTTGCCGGGTTTTGTCAATATGGATAGGTGCTTTTTTAAAAAAAAGATTAGAATTGATTTTGTCAGGGACTATAATTTTAAATGGATGTTGTTGTTGAAAAGGAATAGTTGAAGGGGTGTGTTAATACAAACAGCCTTGATTCATCAAGAGAAATGAATCAAGGCTGTTTGTATCATCGAGCAACTGTCTTGCTGGCTGGCGGTTCAGAAGACAGGATTGAAGGGGTCTGTTATTCTGTGGAATACGCCTCCATGCTGGTATTGATATTCTGTATCTTGGTTCCTAGAAAGGAATTCATCCCTGTATGGGTCAATTTTACATTTTTGCTGATCATGTTGTTGATAAGCTTTTGTCTGTAGGCTTTTAAAAAAGAGATTTTCTTTACAGCATCCTTGCCGATGTCGGCCAGTATTTTAAATTCAGAATCAACCAGATAAATTCTTTTTTGATAAAAGGACACTTTGCCGTCGATGGTTGCCCCATAAACGATGTTCTGCATCTTAGTGGAAGGATCTGATAATGACACGCCTTGTGCCGCCCAGACACATGATGTTGCGGCCACCATACATACTATAGCAGTGAGTATAAACCATTTTTTCATTTTGCCTCCTTGAAAACCGCTTTGGTTTTAATTGCCTGTTTTGATTTAATGCTATATCAGCGAAATCCTAAAACATTTGTTGTTAAAGGAGAAATGCTAATAATGCAACCCTGCCAGTGATCAGATTATATCAAGATTTTTTTTCAAATCAAAGAAAATTGAGGAAAAATGTAACTGCTTTTGCAATAAAAGTGTGCCATCCAAAAACTGAACAGATTGGGTTGAAGGTAATTGTTGTGCAAGGTTTACAGAATTTATAATTTTCCGCTGAAATTTTCGCATAAGCTTTATACGAACCCTATGCGCAATTTAAGATCGTATCGAAAGTTTTTTTTAGTTGAGCAATTCTTTGATATGCTTTCTGGCCACTTTCATGAAGGATGGAAGGGCTTTGGCAAGGGTAGACGTCAGTTGGGTTCCCCAGTCTATTTTTTCAGGCTCAATGCCAATCACTTTTAACCGGGGTCGGTGTCCCCGCATCTGGGCCATGTCAAGGGAGTCCAAAAGATCGATATCATGAAGTGATAACACCTGTTTTTCATTTTTTACAAGGTCGTCTTCATCAAGGCTGTAGATGGTGCCGGGCTTATGTCCGGCCCGGACAATATCCAATACCAGAATTTGTTCGTATGTTTCAAAAAGATAAAATATATCCTGGGTAAAGGTTCCTCCGTCAATAAAATCAACCAATGTTTCATCAAAGTCTTGTTTTTCTTTCCAGAATTCATGAATCGCATGAACCCCGAGACCTTCATCCATCATGAGGAGGTTACCTACACCCAAAACCAAAAGTTTTTTCATTTGCTTAAAATTTCCACTTTGTGACTACTGCTAAAAAATAGCTGATAACAAAAAAAATAGTTTTGTGCAATAACTAAGCGGGGATGAAAAATTTCATCCCCGCTTAACACAACAGAACAGAACAACGAACACTATAATGGAATTTCCACTTTAATCTCTCTGCCGGTATCTGCGTCCAGCACGTGGACGGCACAACCCAGTCAGGGGTCAAAGGAGCGGATCAGACGCCCCACATTCACCGGATTTTCAGGATCAGGAACAGGAACACCAATCAACGCCTGTTCCATTGGTCCTCTCTGACCCATGTCATCCATTGGATTGGCATTCCAGATGGTTGCCGATGTAATCTGGTAATTGGCAATTTTTTTGTTTTTAATGTTCACATAGTGAAGAAGCGCACCGCGTGGTGCTTCTGTGAGCCCAAGGCCTTCTGCTGAATCCGGGATGGGTGCCACAACATAGGTCTCTTTGCCGGGCTGCGCTTCTGCCAGCCATTGTTCAACCGCATCAGCAACAATAACGGTTTCTTCAGCCCTGGCTACATGTCTTCCAAGAATCGAGAAGGCAGCGTCACCGATATCGCGTATATTTTTAACGCCCAGTTTTTCCTGGCCGATTTTAGACAGTTCAGGATTGGTGATCCACATTCTTGCAAGCGGGCCGCCTTCATGGGGTCTGCCGTTATAACGGGGGGCCTTGACAAAGCTGTATGCACCTTCTTTGTAGGGATTGGGAACGGTTTTTCCCATGGTCGGATTCAGGCCGGTTGTGGCATCATCAAAGTAAGAATATTTTACATATTCCTTGATAAGGGCCGGATCAACCGCAGAATCTTTGCCATCAGTGTAAACACCTCTTTTTAAAAGTGTATTGCCGGCACTATCCATTGGGAAGACTCCCCAGGAAACACAGTTTTTATAGCCGCCGCCTGTTTTCAGAAGATCGCCATAGGGGCCTGCAAGCAGGTAAACGATGGGAACATATTTTTCCAGAACAAATTTTTTGACTTTTTTAAACCGTTCTGCATAGGCATTCAATGCTTCCCTTGTTGGGATCTCTGTGGTTCCGCCAACAACAATACCCTGAACATGGGGCATTTTGCCGCCAAGAAGGGCGACCATTTCATGGCAGATCTTTCTCATTTCAAGGGCTTCAAGATACTGGCCGACAGCAACATCATTAATGTCTTTGGGTACGCGGATATCATTTTTGGCATATCTTGGGATAAACGGCGCAACATCAGGACCATTGACATAGTCAAGGGCAGCAAGATGATAAAAATGGAGGATATGGGATTGAAGGTAATTGGCACCTAAAATCAGATTTCTTGCAATTCTTCCGTTTTCCGTTAGTTTCACGTTGAATGCATCATCAAGTGCCAGTGCTGATGCAGTTGCATGTGCTGTCGGGCATACGCCGCAGATTCTCTGGGTAATCTGGGAAGCATCCCGAGGATCCCTGCCGATCAATATTTGTTCAAAGCCACGATACATGCCGCCAAAGACTCTGGCATCAACGACAACTCCGTCTTTTATTTCAACTTCTACTTTAAGGTGACCCTCAATCCTGGTTACAGGATCAATGGCAACCTTAACTTTTTTTCCGGCTCCAACCGGAGCAGCTTGTGGTTTACAGCCTGCCATAATAAAACCTCCTCAGGTTTAAACGTTTTGGATAATTGTGCTATGCGGGTTCATAGAAAGGTGATGATGCATCCGGGAACCCCGGCTCAACACAACCAATGCAGACGGAATTGTCCACACACCAGTTCATACCACTGTTCCATTTGCGTTTGTAACAGTCAGCATATGTATCCGGACCTTTGCAGCCAAGATCTATACGGCAGCCGTTTGCATCGGAAAGTTTTTCAGACAGGTTGCCCGCGTCATACTGCCCAACCCGCGGGCAGTTGTCATGGATATTCTCACCATAGAAGATAACCGGGCGTCCGTTGTCATCTAATTCAGGAAGGCCTTTGGTTAGCAGGTGGGCAATGGATCCAACGATCCAGTCCGGATGGGGAGGGCAGCCAGGGATATTGACAACCGGCGTTTTGATGCCATGGGTTTTGAAAAAATCCATAACACCTGTTGCACCGGTTTCATTGCCTTTTGCAGCCGGGATGCCGCCATATGCAGCACAGGTTCCCAGGGCAAGAACACTTCCTGCTTTTGCGCCCAGATCCTTTACAATGTCAACCATGGTGATTTCTTTGTGGTGAAGTTCGCCAACAATGCAGTATTTCCCGTCTGCGGCAACAGGAATGGCGCCTTCAACTGCCAGAGAGAATTTTCCTTTGTACTTTTCTGCGATGTGGTAAAGATTTTCCATGGCAGTATCGCCTTCACTTGCCATCACGGTGGGATGGAACTGAAGACTGATAACTTTGAGAAGTACATCTGCAATGGATGGATCAACGCTGTTCAAAAGGGAAACTGAGCAGCCTGTACAGCCCTGCCCCTGTATCCATATGACCGGATGGGTCTCAAGAGCCTTTTCCAATGCCGAAACAAGGGCCGGGTTGAACACCTGAGAAATACCGATCCCGGCAGCTGTTCCAGTGATGGTTTTTAAAAAAGCCCTCCTGGAAACCCCTGTTTTCTTTTGTTGCTCATCCAGCAACATTTGTTTGTTTTTCACGGGCACCTCCTTGATGCTGTTAAAAACTAATAAGCCTTAGCTTATTAGGCGGCTATTATCTTAAGCTCTCACCATTTTTTTTGAGAGCATGTTTGGTCTTGTGCAAAATATGCGAACTTTACATTGTGCCAAATATGATTTATAGTAAATATATTGCAAAGATATTCTTGTCAATAAAAAAGATAATTTCAATGGATTTTATGATGAATATAGATAGAATAAATAGAGTTTATAAAGGATCATTAAGATTAAACATGGCTGTAAACAAAAGGTTCTGGAATGTTTTTACGGGATTTCAAAGAAGTGTTTTAAATTACAAGTTGGTTGACGAAAAGGATTCAAACATTGTAATGTATGATGATTTTTACTCAGATAACCAGCAGTTTTGCCTTAATGGTTTAGCAAAGAATCGATTATAAAAATGGAGGCTGTTTTTGCACAATAGGATTTAGATCTGTTGTCAAAAAAAATAAAACATGTACCTGGATTTGTTTAATAAGGATATTCTTGTGGTGGGATGCGGTAATCCGCTGCTGGGTGATGACGGGTTCGGACCGGAAGTGATTAAAGCGCTTGAAGCACGCCATATCCTGACGGATGATATCGGAGTGCTCGATGCAGGGACTTCTTTCAGGGAGCTTCTTTTTGATTTGCTGCTGTGTGCAAAAATTCCCAGGACACTTATTTTGATTGATGCGATTCAATATTCCAACGCCTTGCCTGGAGATATCCTTTGCATTAATATCGACCAGATTCCTGAAAATAAAGTGGCGGATTATTCTCTTCACCAGTTCCCGGCCATGAATATGCTCAAGGAATTAAAAGAGTTGTCTTTGATTGATATTCAGATTTATGCGGTGCAGATTGACTATATCCCCCTGGAGGTAAAACCCGGGTTGAGCGACCCGGTCAAAAAAGCTGTTGACAAAATGTGTTGTCTGATCAAGCGGGCAGTATATGATCCGAATTACAGATTTTGTGCCGGGCAGGTTCCATCATGTTGACGTTTAAAGTCGGAACCCTTGCCAAACATCTTGGTGTTCACAGGAACACGGTTACAAACTGGATCAAGAAGAAAAAACTTAATGCAACCCCGACAGCGGCCAAACGGTATTTTATTTCAAAAATTGAGTTTATCGAATTTTGTGAAAAAGAACAGATTTCAAAAAAGGCCATGGAGCTTGTTTTAAAGGAAGTCTCAGATCAGGCGAATGATAAAAAAAATTCAATAAAGCCGACCCGGCTGCCGGGGGAAGACAAGCAGATCGGGGCCGTTATGGTTGTCGGCGGCGGAATTGCCGGTATTCAGGCAGCCATGGATCTGGCGGATTCAGGCTATTATGTCTATATAGTTGAAAAAACGGCCGGGATCGGTGGAACAATGGCTCAGCTGGATAAAACCTTTCCCACCAATGACTGTGCATCCTGTATCATTCTGCCAAAGCTTGTGGAATGCAGCAGACACAGAAATATAGAGTTGCTGACCCTTGCACAGGTGGATGACGTTCAGGGCAGTGCCGGTCATTTCACTATCCGGGTCAAAAAGCAGCCCCGGTATATTGATATGGGTAAATGCATTGCCTGTGGCATTTGTGCTCAAAAATGTCCTATTAATGTCAAAGATGCGTTTAATTTTAATATCAGTAAAAAAAAGGCAGTGTATATAAAGTATGACCAGTCCGTGCCGCTTAAATACGCCATTGAGCCCAAGGCCTGTATCTATTTTACCATGGGAAAGTGCAGAGCCTGTGAAAAATTCTGCCCCACAGGGGCGGTGGATTTTACACAGACCCGGGAAACAGTTACCATAAAAGTCGGGGCTGTGATTTTAGCGCCTGGGTTTAAACCTTTTGACCCTTCAAAATACGATTTTTTTGGATATGGTTTTATTCAGGATGTTGTAACCAGCCTGGAATATGAACGCCTGCTTTCCGTGAGCGGCCCGAATCGGGGGAGGCTTGCAAGGCCATCGGACAGGACGGAGCCGCGCAAAATTGCCTGGCTGCAATGCGTGGGGTCACGGAACCACAATAACTGCGGGAATTCTTATTGTTCCAGCATCTGTTGCATGTCTGCCGTTAAACAGAGCATGACGTCCCTTGAGCACATTAAGGGAATTGATTTTGAACAGACGATTTTTTTCATGGATTTAAGAAGTCATGGAAAGGAATCGGAACGATACTTTGAGCGGGCAAAAAAAGAAAATATAAGATTTGTAAGGGCCCTTCCGCATACCATGGAACCGGGAAAAGACGGTACGGGTGTAAAAATGAGATACATGAATGAAGACGGCCGTGTAATGGTTGAAACATTTGACATGGCAGTGCTGTCCATAGGCTTTGAAGCACCGGAAGATGCCCTCATTCTTGCAGAGCAGTTTGATATTGAGCTTGACCAGCATCATTTTGCCAAGACATCCTGTTTCGAACCGGTTGAGAGCAGCAGGCAAGGGGTGTATGTCATCGGAGCGTTTCAATCCCCCAAGGCCATTGCACGATCTGTGGTTCAGGCATCTGCGGCAGCTGCTGCCGCATCCAGGCTTCTTGTGGAAGAAAGACAGACTCTTGTCAAAACAAAAGGATTTCCCAAAGAACGAAACATCCTTGATGAACAACCCTCTGTGGGTGTCTTTGTCTGTTCCTGCGGGGTGAACATCGCAGGTATTGTTGATGTGGCAAAGGTTGTTGAATATGCAGCGCAGCTGCCCCATGTCTCTTATGTGGAAAATAATCTTTTTTCCTGTTCTGCAGATGCCCAGGAAAGCATTATTGAAAAAATTCATGAATTTGCCTTGAACCGGATTGTGATTGCCGCCTGTACGCCAAGAACCCATGAACACCTGTTTCAGGAAACCTTGAAAAGCGCACGGCTTAACGGGTTCATGGCGGAGATGGCCAATATCAGGAATCAGAATTCCTGGGTCCATCAGAAAGATTCAATCGGCGCAACTCAAAAAGCAAAAGATCAGGTCCGAATGGCTGTAGCCAAGGTTGCCCACAACTATCCGCTGCAGCAAGAGAGTATAAAGGTCGTTCAAAGGGCTCTTGTTGTCGGCGGCGGAGTCGTGGGCATGAACTGTGCCGTAACACTTGCAGGCCTGGGGATTGAAACCGTGCTCATCGAAAAAGGCAATATTCTTGGGGGCAATGCATTAAAGCTTGAGACCTGTTTTAATGGAGAGGCCGTATACCCAATGGTGGAAGATCTTATCAGCCGGGTGAACAAGGATAAAAACATCACGGTTTATAAAAGAACAACATTGGAATCCGTATCCGGGTCAGTTGGGCATTTTAAAGGGCAGCTTAATATTTTTGGAGAACAAAGACAAATTAATTTTGGTGCTGCCATTATGGCAACCGGTGCAAAGGAAGCCAGCCCCATAGAGTACCTGTATGGCAAAGAATCAAGAGTGATGACCCAGACAGAGTTTGACGGCAATATTCTCTATAATCCCGATGAAGTTGAAAAGACAAAAAGCGTTGTGTTTATCCAGTGTGTGGGCTCAAGGGAGCCAGAACGGCCCTATTGCAGCAGGATTTGCTGTATCCACTCGGTTAAGGCGGCCATCTGGTTAAAGCAGAGCAATCCTGAGGTTATGGTTTATATCCTTTACAGGGACATCAGAACCTATGGTGAATGGGAGGCATATTATAAAGAAGCAAGAGACTTGGGCGTTTTGTTTATCCGGTATGAAACCAGTAGAAAGCCTCTGGTGAAAAACAAGGACAGCCTGTTGGAAATAGAGGTGTTTGATCCTATTGTTCGACGGCAGGTGAAAATTCTGGCAGATTATCTTGTGCTGGCATCTTCCGTTATTGCCAATGACAACAAAAATCTTGCAGACCTGTTTAAATTTTCTGTGAATTCAGATGGATTTTTTTATGGGGCACACCCCAAACTCAAACCGGTGAATTTGTCTGTGGCAGGCCTGTTCCTTGCAGGGCTGTGCAATTATCCAAAGCCGCTGGATGAATCCATTGAAGAGGCAAGGGCAGCGGCATGCAAGGCCTTTGTATTATTGTCACAAACAAAAATAAAATCAGAGGCCATAAAATCTTTTGTAACCAAGCATTGCGACGGCTGCGCCCTTTGTATTGATGTCTGCCCGTTTAATGCCTTATCGGTCTGTACGGCAGATGCAACGATAAACCAAAGCAAAGTAAGGGTCTCCACTGATCCTGCGTTATGCCAGGGTTGTGGCCTTTGTGCAGCTACCTGTCCCAAGGAAGGTATTCTGGTCCACGGGTTTACAATGAGACAACTGATGGCCCAGGTGAAGGCAGCTATGAATACAGATATCACACAAAAAGAATGCAGCTAAGAAATGAACCTATAATTTTGGAGATTATCAGATGACCCCCCGTTTTGAACCGGTTATTATCGGGTTTTTATGCAACTGGTGTTCTTATACCGGTGCGGATCTGGCCGGAGTCGCAAGACTTCAGTATCCGCCGAACCTGCGCCCCATACGGGTGATGTGCTCAGGCATGGTTCATCCGGATCTGGTGATGGAAGCGTTTGTCCAGGGAGCGGATGGCGTGATGGTAATGGGCTGCCATCCGGGCGAATGCCATTACCTTGAGGGAAATACAAAAGCCCTGGCCCGGGCACAAGTTATTTCCATTATCCTTAAGGAAACCGGTATAGACCCCTGCCGATTTGAGCTGAAATGGATTTCTTCGGCTGAAGCATCGGTTTTTGCCCGGTTGATTACGGATTTTACAACACGGATTCAGAAACTCGGCCCGCACAGGGTTGAGGCTTAAGGAATACGGGTTCAGGAAACACAGAAAAGATGAGCAATGGTTACCAGAATACATTAAAAGAAAAAAACAATAGCCGTATGGCTTTGCCCGTGGAGCTTGGGATCAAAAGCAATACCCTGCTGAAGGATCTGGTCATGGCCATGCTGCCTTCAGGGGGTAATTTAAATTCGTGCTTCACCTGTGGTATCTGTGCATCCGGCTGCCCGGCAAGCGGCCTTGCCGATATGGACCCAAGAATGTTTGTCAGAATGATTTCCATGGGCATGGATGAAGAATTGATGACCAGTGACTGGGTATGGATGTGTACCACGTGCAACCGATGTGTTCATGTATGTCCCATGCAGATCGATATCCCAATGCTTGTATTCATCGTGCGGAACAACTGGCCTAAAAATAAAAGACCCAGAGGGATTGTTGATTATTGCAGTCAGGGTCTGAAAACCGACACTTGTTCCACCACAGGTATCAGTTCTGAAGATTTTAAATTTATTGTTGAGGATGTTGCAGATGATGTGAGACAGACCCAGCAAGGGTTTGAACAGCTCAATGTTCCCATGGATAAAAAAGGCGCTTCTTTATTTGTAAATCAGAATTCCAGGATGCCCACGGATGAACCCCAGGAGATGGCGCCGCTCTGGAAGATCCTGCACCTTGCCGGCGCAGACTGGACCTATGGATCAAAAGGCTGGGCAGCAGAGAATTACTGCATGTTTCTTGCCGATGATTCCTCCTGGGAAAAACTGGTTGCAACCAAGGCATCTATTGTTGACAAGCTTGGCTGCAAGACCTTGCTGAATACCGAATGCGGACATGATTTTTTTTCCGTCCGCCAGGGGCTGGAAAAATTTGGGATACCCCATTCCTTTGAAGTAAAAAGCATCATCGAGTATTATGCCAACTGGATCCGGGAGGGCAGATTAAAGGTAACTTCCGACTGGAACCTGGACTTGAAAATAAAATTTACCGTACAGGATCCCTGCCAGCTGGTCAGGAAAAGTTATGGAGATTTTATCGCAGATGAACTCAGGTTTGTTATCAAGGAAGCAGTGGGCGAGGAAAATTTCATAGATATGGTTCCCAATCGATCCAATAATTATTGTTGCGGCGGTGGGGGCGGTGCCGTACAAACAGATTTTATTGAGGAAAGACTCAGCTATGGAAAAATTAAACTCGAGCAGATTCTTGAGACCGAGGCTGCCTACTGCATTACGCCCTGCAATAATTGTCACACCCAGATAATGGCGCTGAGCCGGCATTCTCAGGCAGGCTTCAATACTGTGCGGTTATGGACAATTTTATGCCTGGCCATGGGGGTTTTGGGGGAGAATGAACGAAAATATCTTGGAAAGGACCTGGCTCGGGTGGGACTGAAATAGGTTGCCTTTCAGATAGAAAATGATAAAAGGGATTAAAAATAAAATAGTATCAGGACTGACTGTTAACAAGGAATCACATGAAAACATTTTTTAATCTGGTTCAGGAAGTGCAAAAACCAGGGTTATGCTACCGGTGCGGAGGGTGTGCCACCTTTTGTACCGCCATTAACTATGGTGCTCTTGAAATTGATAAAAGCGGTAAGCCGGTTTACCAGGATATGGAAAAATGTATTGAGTGCGGCCTTTGTTACTCTATCTGCCCGGAGATTAATGACCTGGACGAGGAAACAAAACGGCAGGCAGCCTGGAGTGACCCCATGGGACGGGTGATCGAGACCACTGTTGTCAGGTCATCCGATGTGAAGGTCAGGGACCGGGCCACGGACGGCGGAGCTGTAACAGGGATTTTGCTTCACTTGTTTGACCGAAACAGAATTGATGGTGCCATTGTGACAAGACCGGTGGGTAAATTCCAGCGCCAGCCGTTCCTGGCAACCACCCGGGAGGAAATATTGGAATCTGCAGGACTTTTTTTTGATACCTCCCAGGGGATGAAACAGTTCAGTGATCAGTACATGACATTTTCAACCATTGAGGAATTTGATCCCATGATCAAAAAGGGATTGAAAAGGGTTGCACTGGTCGGCACCCCCTGCCAGATTAAATCCCTTCGCAAGATGCAGGTGTTAAATCTGATACCGTCGGATTCCATAAAATTTTGTTTCGGGCTTTTCTGCTCTGGCAACTTTACCTTTGGCATCAAGGAACAGCAGTACCTGGCAGATATTGCCGGAATATCCTGGGACGATGTGGTAAAAATTAATTTAAAAGACAAGTTCATTATTACCCTGGATACAGGGGATGTCAAAACTGTGGAGCTTGGGCAGATGGATTCCATGAAGCGGTATGCCTGTCACTATTGTTCGGATTATTCAGCAGAGTTTGCCGATATTTCCTTTGGCGGGATCGGCGCCGAGGTTGGATGGACAACCGTTATTACCCGGACGCCTCTTGGCAGGGCTGTCCTGGCAGACAGCCGGCACAGCAAGAGTATTGAGCAGTTTGATGTGGAAGACAATCCTGAGTTTGCCAGCAGTGCACTCCAGGAGGTCAGAAAGGCGTCTTCTGCCAAGAAGAAGAACACCCGGTACAAGAGAAGAGGGCTTCAAGCAAAATCAGTGCAGGTCAAGGTATAGATTATACCTTGAATCCGCATGAAAATAGAACTTAATAAAGAACACAACACCCTATCGGGAGGATCCATGCCTATTAAAATAGCCTCAGAGAGTCTTCATGCATGTTCAGGATGCGAGATTTCCATTCTTGACATGGGAGAAAAACTTTTAGAGCTGTTGGAATTTGCCGCCATTGTTCACCTGCCCCTTCTTATGGACAGCAAACATGACAGTCCCAAAAAGAATCCCCGGACGATCAAACTGCCTAAAGCCGATGTGGGCCTTATCAGCGGGGGGATTAAAACCAGAGAACATCTTGAGGTGGCCCGGGCCTTAAGAAAGTCTTGTGATCTTATTGTTGCTCTTGGGACCTGTGCCACCCACGGGGGAATTCCGGCTCTTGCAAATTCTTACGGTAATGATGATCTTCTTGGCCGCTGTTTTAATACAAAGGGAACGGATAAGGCTGACAGCTTCCCGTCTGATGGTGTCCCGGGTATGATGGACACCTGTTCTGCCCTTGATGAGCACATCAGTGTGGATATCTTTCTGCCGGGATGTCCGCCCCATCCGGATCATATTTTCAAGGCCCTTGAATCTATTGAGAAAAAAGAGCTGTTTTCTCTGCCGGACAAATCAGTATGTGATAATTGCCCGGCAACAAGGAATGGCAACGGTCAGGTAAAAGCATTGAAAAGATCATTGGAACTGCCGAACTGGAGGGTCTATGAAGGAAAAGAAGACTTTATATGCTTCCTGGAACAGGGATTTCTCTGCATGGGGCCGGTGACAAAGGACGGGTGCGGGGGAAATACGGATTCAGCCCGGTGTATCATGGCCCAGGTACCCTGCAGGGGATGTTACGGCCCGGTAAAAAAAGAGGGCAACCAGCGGCTGGCCATGCTCAATGCCCTTGCATCCAACGGCATTGATATCTCCTCTTTGCCGGAAACCGTGTCAATGCTGAGATTTTCCGGAGGACACGGATTGTTGCGCCCTATAGATAGAAGAAAGGAATCCAAATAATATGGCAAAAGTCATCAATATCCACCCCATCACCCGGATAGAAGGACATGCTTCCATCCACATCCATCTGGATGATAACGGCAATGTCCGGGAAACAAAAGTTGCGTTTAAATCCCTTAGAGGATTTGAAAAATTTGTTGAAGGCAAACCGGCTGAAGAACTTCCCAGGATCGTGAGCCGAATTTGCGGCATTTGTCCCTGGATGCATCACATTGCCTCAAATAAGGCGGTCGATGCCTGTTTTAACGTTACGCCGCCACCTGCCGGAAGTCTGTTAAGGGAATTGATGCTCACCATTGCCCATGTCGAGGATAAGCTGCTTCATTTCTTTTTTCTTGCCGGAGCGGATTTCTTTTTTGGACCTGAATATGATTACAGTGTCCGCAGCATTATGGGGCTTGTAAAAGCAAAGCCTGAGCTCGCCCAAAAAGTCATTAAAATGCGGCATAAGGCAAAAATGGTTTTGGACAGGTTTTCAAAAAAAACCATTCATCCCTTTGCCGGCGTACCGGGTGGTTTTGTAAAACCGCTTACAACAGAGGACCGCAAAATATTTCTTGATAATTTGACGGAACTCCTGGATTTTTCTCTTTTTGCCATGGCATATGCCAAAAAAGAGGTGTTCCCTAAATTCCTGGAAGTCTACCCGGGTCTCGGAGAAATCACCACCGGGTTTATCGGGACTGTGGACGATAACGGCGCATTGAACCTGTATGACGGAGATATCCGGCTGATGAAACCCGATGGCAGCTGTACTCAGTTTAGACCGGAAAAGTATCTGGATCATCTGGCGGAAAAAGTGGTTCCGTTTTCATATGGCAAGTTTCCCTATGCCAAATCCTGGGGGGAAGGATTCTCACTGGACCTGGACGCACCAAAGGGCATTTACAGATCCAACACTTTGGCAAGGATCAATGTGGCGGACAGGATTGCCACACCAAAAGCCCAGGCTGAACTTGAAGAATTCCGCGAACTGTATGGCCGTCCGGCGCAATCCACCTTGCTGTATCATTATGCAAGACTGATTGAAGAGATTTATGCCTGTGAAAGGGCCCTTGAAATTTTAAAAGATCCCAGGATCATCAGCCCAAAAATCCGAGCAAAGGTAGACCCCTGCGCCGGCAGGGGGGTCGGATGCGTTGAAGCACCGAGAGGAACCCTTATTCATGATTATACAACCGATGAAAACGGCCTGATTACCCGGGTGAATCTCATAGTGGGCACTACCCACAACCTGGCACCGATCAATCTCAGCGTGGACAGGGCGGCAAGGGACCTGATTAAAGACGGGGTGTATGATGAGGCGATACTCAATAAGATTGAGATGGCGGTTCGGGCCTACGACCCCTGAATTTCCTGTGCAACCCATCGCCTGGACGGCGAGAAGACAATCAACATAAAAATTTATGACTCAAACGATCAAGAAATTTGTAAGTAAAAGCTATAATAGAGGTTGTGATGAAATTTGAGATTATGGGCTCAACAACCTTTGCCTTGGGATCTGATGTTCAAGAAGATCATATTTTTTTTAAATTGCTGGTATAAGTTTATTATCACATTTTAACCGACAAGGACTGTATCATTTGCTATGTGTACGCAATTCTTCGGTTCCTCACGGATACCTGATCATTCAAGGTCCAGAAATCATAAAGAACACCAATGCCAAACACACCACCGGTCACAAGGTAGAGGAGTCCGGAAATCCATTTTCCCATGTACATGCGATGGACGCCAAAAATACCGAGAAACGTTAGAAATATAAATGCAAGGGAGTAGTCAATATCACCTGAAAAGTATCTAAGATCCGCCTCTTCATCCATGGAAGGAATCAGGAAAAAATCGACGATCCACCCTATCCCAAGCAACCCGAGAGTGAAAAAATAGAGCGTCCCTGAAATTGGTTTTCCATAATAAAATCTGTGTGCGCCTATGAACCCGAATATCCATAAAATATACCCGATTGATTTTCTATGTGTATCGTTCCTGTGCATTGTTTTTCCTTTTTTATAAAATTAAAAATTTATTTTACTTTCAGTAAAGGGGTAGCAAATAACATACCAAAACAAAATTGACTGTGATATCAATAATATAGAGTGTAACCCTGGCGTTCAACAATCATTTTATACAGTATAAATGGTTAAAACCACCAATTGGTGGTTAAAAAACTTGCACATAGGCGAGAATTCCGATGAAAAAAACAAGGAATTATCCTAAATTATCAGTCATTTTTTTTATCTTGTTGATGTTGTCTTCTTAACCGGTTCAGTTCCAGATGGGTCTCTATCCTGGAAAGCAGTAGAATGGACTCAATTGGTTTTATTGTATAATCAGCACCACCTGCATCAAAGCAATTTTTAATATCTTTTCTTTCAGTACTGCCCGAACAAAAAAGAATGGGGATATGATGAGTTTCAGAATCATTTTTTAGTTTCTTACAAACTTCAAGCCCATCCATTCCCGGCATCACAAGGTCCAATACAACAAGGTCAGGTTTTTTGTTCTTTATTGATTTTAAAGCATCTTCTCCGCTTCCAGACAAATCAACCTTATACCCGTTATATGATAAAAGCTTTCCAATCATTGCAAGATTTGATGGATTATCATCTACAACTAAAATCAGGGGTTTTAAAAAATTGTTCATAAATTTTAGACCTCACAAGTTAATAACTCTTTTATCAAACATTCTGGAATGATTTTCAAGAATAATCAAGAAGCGAAATTATAAATCCCATTGCCGCCGTCTTAACTTGATTATTTAAACTGAGTGTACTACGAGAATGAATGGGACAATATAGTATTATTATTTTCAAGGAACCAATAAAATGGATGCAGAAGATTCAATTGTCATAGATGCCCATGCTCACTGCGGCATACAGGATCATTCTTTTGACCAGTCCTTCGAATCCTATCTCTCCTATGTTCAGTATACAGGAATCAAGAGCGTGGCAGCATTTCCTCCGGTAGCTGAAATATATGATCGATATGATTTTCATTTCCAGGACAATGACCATTGGATCCATCGGCGGACCAAAGCCAACCAATACCTGTTAAATATCGGCAACCAAAGACTTCAAGTCATTCCCTATTTTTTCATATGGAACGACTTTGTCACCGACCAGATAACACCCCGGCATAAAGGCATTAAATGGCATCGCCATTCATCAGAACCCGTCTATCATTATGACTCAGAAGAATGCAGAAGGGCGATTGATGTGATTACAGAAAAAAACATGCCCATTGTGCTGGAAGAAGAATTTTTAAACACTATTAAATTCATTAATGATTATGCGCCTTATGCCCGTGTGATTATCCCTCATCTCGGAGGACTCAACGGTGGCTACAATACCATTGTCCGTGCCGGCCTGTGGGAAAATCCCAATGTTTATGCTGACACAGCCCTTGCATCTGCTGATGAACTACAGCACTATATTGAAACCTATGGTCATGAACGCATCATGTTTGGATCAGACTTTCCATTTGGAGATCCAGCATATGAGTTGAAAAAAATTACAAACCTTAACTTAGAAAAAGATGTTGAAAAAGCAATCCTATCTGAGAATCTGATTCAACTATTATCTGACAGCAATATTTAATTTATCAAAATTTGATTAATGAAATATCTTTACAGGCTAAGCAAATACTGATAGGGATTCAGTATCTATATATCTGAATCATTGGGTGAAAAAAAAGTCGATTTGTACCTGACGTTCAGCATTGAATTTTGACCTGATAATAGCCTGTTTTTTTACTTATCAGGTAAAATCGACCTGATAATAAAATGGTTATAATTAGCGAGGTTGAATAGAATATGTTCTGTCCAAAATGTGGTTGCGAATATAGAGAAGGATTCACAGAATGTTCTGATTGTAAAATTCCCCTTGTGGTGAATCTACCAATTGAAAAAAATCAAGAAAATGTGGAATTCAAAGAAGTCACATCCACATTAAGACAAGATGAAATAAGTATTATCAAATCAATCTTAGATGCTACTGAAATCAATTATGTTATCCATGGTGAATCGTTTGGTACGATGTACAACATTTCAGGTACCAGCAGACTTATGGTTGAAAAAGAAGAATATGAAA
>JAHJLN010000186.1 GCA_018821715.1 Pseudomonadota bacterium
AATGATGATTTGCATGCGAGAGAGTTTTTAATTAGATTTTTGTCAGAACCTCACGTGTGGTATCCATGAACATATTTATGATCGGAGAAATCCATTTGCTTTTATGCCAAATCATCAACTGAGCTACTTCCATATCATTCCCGGGCCATGGCAGGATCATTAATTTTTTCTTTGCAAGTTCACGGCGAACCGCAATTTCAGGGACTAAAGTTACACCTAATCCTGCTGAAACCCCAGCTATGATAGCAGCAACACTGTTATACTCCAATACCATTTGGGGTTCACATTGAGACTCTTGCAGCATCTGCTCCAGAATACGCCGATAGCTACAATCAACCCGTGAAAGCAAAAGTGTATATTCAGTCAACATTTCAAGTTCTACTTTATCAATCTTTGTCAAAGGATGGCTCGGTCCGGCCACGAGCACCAAATTTTCACTGCCCAGGTTCTCTACATCCAAGTCTTTTGACTGAATTGATTCGGCCAATAGAAAAGCCAAATCCGTAACTCCGTTTTTCAGATCATCGACAAGACCTTCAACAGCACAGGTAATAAAGCTAAGTTTCACATTAGGCATACGCTTACGAAAAAGAGTCACTACCGGTGTCAGGCGGTTTACGCAAAAGCTTTCCGGCACCCGTATGGTTAAAGATCCTGCCGGGTTTTCCCCTGCCGATAAACTGGTGCGGGCTGATTCGGCAAGTTCGATAATTTTACATGCATACTGATAAAAGTTCTCTCCCTCAGATGTGAGTATTATTCTTCGGCCCAGGCGTTCAAACAAGTGAACCTCCAGTTCTGATTCCAAAGCCATAATTTGAGCTGAGACTGTGGACTGAGCATAATGTATGGCATTTGCCGCTTTATGAAAGCTAAGGTGATCTGCCACTGCTTTGAAAGTCTTTAAGTGTCTAATTTCCATAATCCGATTACCAATTGAATCCTGGTTAAGCCGATCGAACCAAACGGTTACAGCGATAATTTAATTCAACTATCGCATACCATGACTAACAATTGGCAACAAGCATTATGCTTTCTCGAGTCGGTTTTTTGTCACTTTAATGAAACAAATCATAACCGGAAGCTGAACCATTAGCCCTGCAATGGTATTTATCATGGCCACTTCACCACCAAAAACTGCTATTGCCAAAGCTATTGAAAGAGCATTGTTTTTGGCGCTGCAGCTGATTACAATGGCAATAGCATCCTCCCTGGCCACATGTGCGTATCTACACCATACACTTATACCGGCAAGCAGTATTAAAAGAAAAGAAACAATTGGCGCAAAAATCTGTAAAATCAAAATAGGGTTGTTCAACACTATATTTCCGTCCCGCATGAACATAATGAAACAAAGTAACAGCAGTCCAAAGCTCGAAACATTTTTTATACGAGTCGAAAAACTCTGATAAGCTGATGCTCCCTGCTTCCGGATCACGATCCACCGGGTCAAGGCTGCCAAGATCAGAGGGAGTATGATCATAAGAAGCAGATACTTTACGACAAGTATGATTGGTACAGATATAAAATCCAATACAAGGAGCCTGGTCCAAAAAGGAACTATTATAGCAGTCAAAACAAGGCTGATCGCTGTAATGGTTACTGATAGGGTGATATTACCATCCAACATGCCTGTAAAGGCCGGCACCATACTTCCACATGGAATCGATGCATATAAAAGCAGCCCGATTGTCAAAAATGGAGAAGTATCAAGTCTGAATAACCCGATAAGGACCGCCATAAGCAGGGGGCAGAGAACAAAGTTTATAACAAGAGCCAAAACCAATAACCATGGACGTTTCACTGCCTTCCCGATTATATCCGGCCGGATGTCGAGCATCATCGGGTATAACATAATGAACAAAGCAACCGGAATAAAAAATTTAATAAATTCGAGCTGAAAAAAACTGCTGGTAATCATGCCGGCCACAATCGCTCCGAACGCATAATAGCCGACATGATTATTTATGTTTTCTATCAATTTCCCAAGATTCATTATGAGCATTACTTAGAACAAGGACAGGTGGCTTTTAACCAGGCAGTATAACCACCTTCAAGATAATAAACATTTTTATATCCCATTTTTATCAGGGTAAGGGTGGCAAGAGCCGAACGGGTTCCGGCCTTGCAGTAGGCGATGATTTTTCTATTTTTATCTGGTATGACATTTTCAATCTTGAGTTCAAGAAATCCTCGCTGCAAATGGATGGACCCAGGAATATTGCCAGTCA
>JAHJLN010000187.1 GCA_018821715.1 Pseudomonadota bacterium
CTTTTTGTTTGACAAATGATTAGCACATGATAAATGGATATACAAGTATTTGAATATAGACCTAGGGGGAAAGAATGAGGTTTTCTTTGAGAATTATTTGCATCATTTTTGTTACTATCTTTTTAATAGGATGTCAGTCTGATGTCGAGAAGAAAGAGTCTTTTTTTAATAGGGGCTCCAAATATTATGAAAATAAAGAATATAAAAAAGCTGAAATCGAACTTAAAAATGCCTTAAAAATCGATCCGAATTATGTTGATGCTTATCATCTTCTTGCCAAAAACATGTTAAAGTTAGGAAATATTAAAGGTGCGTTTTCTATATATAATACGATCATCCAAATAGATAAAAACAATATTGAGGCCCATTTAAAACTATCTGAATTTTTGCTTTTGGAGAAAAAAACAGAACAGGCCATGGAAAAAATTGTTTTTATCCTTGAAAAAGATCCTGAAAACATTGTAGCCTTACTTGTTAAAGCTCAGATATTCATGGAAAAAAAATTTTTCGATAAGGCTTTCACAGTTTATGAGACCGTTCTTAAACTTGATTCAAAAAGTATTCCTGCATTGCAAAACATGGCAAAAATCCATATTATCGAAAGAAGAACAGATGCTGCAGAATCTCTATTGTTAAAAACAATAGAGATTGATCCTAAAAGTTTACCTGTTAGAATGATTCTTATAGGATTCTATATCCAACTGGGGAATATGGAAAAAACCGAATATCAATTACACCAGGCTATTGAAAGCACTCCTGAAAACCATGAGGCCCATATTTTACTTGGTAATTTTTATTTTAATCAGAAAAAATTTGATCTTGCCGAAACATCTTATCTTAACGCAATAAAGAATGCCCCCTCATCATTAAACTCTTATTTAATTATTGCCAGGTTTTATGAAAAATTGAATGACAAAGAAAAATCTTTGGAAATGTATACCAAGGCCCTATCTTTGGAACCAGATAACGTAGATGTTCAAAATACCATTGCCCGGTTTTATTATGAACACGGTGATCTAAAATCATCAAAAGAAATCATCTCGGATATTTTATTGAAAAGACCTCAATACCTCCCAGCAAGAATGCTAAAAAGCGAAGTTTTAATTTCTGAAAAAAAATTTAGTGAAGCGTTGCCTTTGTTGATGGACCTGGCGAAAGAAGAGCCGAACGCTCCTCGGCCTCACTACTTTAAAGGATTATGTTTCCTTGGTATGGGAGATTATGATCAGGCAAAAGCCTCTGCTGGAAAAGCAGTTGAGTTAAATCCGGGTTATTTTAAAGCTCATATGTTATATGCTGATATTTACCTGCACGAAAGATCCTATGATTTAGCACAAAAAGAAGCAACTACAGCATTAAACCTAAATCCAAATGATTATTACACAAGAATTATCCGAGCAAGAGCCTTCATCGGCAATAATAAAGTAGGGGAAGCTGAGGAAGACTACTTAAAATTGATTGAACTCTTCCCAGACAATCCCAAAGCATATTATCAACTGGGTCTGTTAAAAATTGCCTTAAAAGATCCTGACACTGCAATCGATTATTTTAATACGGCCTATTCAAAAAACAATAAACTGCTTGATGTATTTGCGCAAATTATTAAAATCAATGTTTTCAAAAAAGAATTTGATATTGCACATAAATTATGTGAAAAACAGCTACAACTCTATGCGGATCAACAACCGCTTATCGCAATAGTTCATACTATCGAGGCAGGAATATTTCTGTCTCAAAACCAAATCGAAAATGCCAAGAGTTCATTAAGCAAAGCGATAGCAGCAAATCCTGATTACCTTTCTCCGTATGCAACTCAGGCCCAAATTTTTCTGGCTGAAAATAATAGAGAAAAAGCAATCGCACAATACCAGGAGATGATTAATAAAAATCCGAAACTACCTGTTCCTCATATGATGATAGGAATTATTTATGACAGTTATAAGAATTTTGAAAAAGCTGCAGATCACTATAGGAAAGCTCTTGAAATCAATCCTGACTATGCTCCTGCTGCGAATAACCTTGCGTATCATTTATTACAAAGGACGAACCAGATCGATGAAGCATTGAGACTAGCCAGAGTTGCTAAGGAAAAACTGCCCGAAGACCCGGGAGTGATGGATACACTTGGAATGGTTTATTACAAAAAAAGCTTATATGGGAATGCGGTGAATGAATTTCTTGACAGTTTAAAGAAATTTCCTGAAAATCCGGTTGTAAACTATCATCTGGGCATGGCATACCATAAAAAAGAAAATAAAGAACTTGCGATAGCCGCATTAAAGAAAGCGCTTCAAATAAGTGACAAATTTGAAGATGCCGGGCATGCTAAACAATTACTTTCAGAACTTGAAAAATAAATTCCGCAATGAATAAGAAATATTTTGTATTTAAAATAGTATTTTGTATTTTTTTATTTGGCATTAATAAGAGTAGCATACCAGTTATTGCTCAGGAAAAATTGACAGGCCATTGGATTGCGCGACAAGTTTTTGACAGAAATCGTGGTGGCAATTCATTTTCAACTGCTACCATGGTTTTAGTTAATAAAAATGGCAAAAAAAATACTAGAGTGTTTAAAAACCTGAGAATTCGGGAACAAGGATTTGAAAAACAACTCATTAGATTCACCTCTCCTGCAGATATTGATGGTACAGGATTTCTCACTATAGAAAAAACTGGATATGAAACAGATCAATTCCTATATCTTCCGGCATTGAGGCGCACAAGAAGGATTGTATCCTCACAGAAATCTCAGCAATTTGTCAACAGCGATTTCACTTATGAGGATATGGAAAGACACCCGGTTGAGAATTATATTTATGATCTTAAAGGTGAGAAAATCGTTGAAAATATTGACTGTTATCTCCTTGAAACCCGCCCTCAAAAAACCATCAGTTCCCAGTATTCTTTGATGAAAAGCGTAATTTCAAAAGCATCATTTGTGCCAATTTTTGCTGAATATTTTGACCAAAAAGGTAAACATATAAAAACATATAAAGTACTTAAGCTTGAATTAAAGCAAAATATCTGGACTGAATCCATAGTTATGATGGAGGATATATTAAAAAAGCATAAAACCTTTATTAAGCTTCAAGATATTGAATACAATACCAATATCACATCCGACCAATTTTCAAAAGTTGCTCTTGAAAACTATTGATTCCTATTTATTCTCGATCTTTTGTTATTGTGGCGTTATTGTTGCATAAATCCTATTTAACATTTTATTGGGAAACAGGGAATGCTGCAAATTTTAAAAGACACCTTCTTTTTTAAATACTATCTTTTAGTAGGGATGCTCATTATTTTTCTACCTTTGGAGACTCAGGCATTCCCTTCAAATAAAATTGTAAAGACTTCATTTCATAGAACTTCCCAAAAAGAAACGATTGAAATCCAAACCACTAAAAAGCCAAACTTCATAATATTTAAACTTGATAGCCCTAAAAGAGTTGTATTTACAATTAAAAACTCCTATTTTCCCAATGTTCATCAAACAAAAAAAATTTTGGGTAAAAAAGCAAATCGAATACGAATCTCTCAGAACACAAAAACACAAACTCGTGTGGTTATTGATTTAATTGAGGATACTGATTATCAAGCAACCGTTGTAGCATTAAAGAACAGCGGATATCTGCTGAGAATCGACTTTCCTATTGCAACTACGTCCTTGGCCCAAACTATTCCCAATACCATCCGGCCTATTCTTATAGCCCCTTTAGAATCCAGCCAGCTCCAACTTGCATTTCCGTTATCCAGATCTCCCAAAGATGAGTCAGTGTTACTTCCTGACAATCACCAAATTGTCAAAAATCAAATAATCAATCCCAACAACCAAACAATAGTAATGTTAGATAATTCTAGTTTGGAAGATTCTATCTTTGATAAAGAAGAAGAAATAAAAGAAAAAAAAGATTTATATATTTCAGGCTCAATTCTATTGAGACCATCCATTGATATTGACCATGACAAAACAAATGAAAACAAAACAACTTTTAAAAATAGAACAATTATAAAAATTGATTATAAAAATAAATATATCTTATCTGGAATTTCAGAATACCTTTTTTTTGGAAATCAGAATGAAACAGATGATTATAATTTAGATTTTTATGAGGTATATTACAAACACAATACAAGTCAGTTTGACATCTCTATTGGAAAACAGATAAAGCGATGGGGGAAAACCGATCAAATTAGCCCAATAGACACGTTAAACCCTGAAAATCTAACTGAATTCATTATCCCTTCTTACGATGAAAGAAAAATACCTGTTTGGATGGCAGATTTTGTATTTAAGAAAAATGATTTTTTTATTGAAGGTGTTATAATTCCATTTTTTGAGCCATCAAAATTCAAATATTTTGGAACGGATTGGGCTATCTTTTCTCATTTAAAAAATGATATTAATGATTCATCCCTTTCTTCATCTCAAAAAACATATTTTAATGATATCAGTGTTAATGAAACCAAACCCGATGACAGGTTCAGCAATTTTGAATATGCTCTCAGAATAGGAGGAATGATTCAACAATTGGATTTTGGATTTACTTATCACTATTCTTTTGAGGATTTACCCTGTTTTCAAAGTTTTCCGGTTAAAAATTTATCTTTGGAAAATCCAAATTCCGCTCAAGACCTGATATCAAATCTGGGAAGTTTAACCTTAACAAACGAAAAGATTGAAACAAAATATCTACGAACCCAGATTTTTGGTTTCGAATTTGAAACCACATTATCTGATTTGGGTATCAGAGGAGAAGTTGCCTGGAAAGACAATGAATCTTTTCTGACTCGTTCATTTACTTCAGTCAGAAGCCCCACTCTTTTCTGGATTATCGGTGCAGATTATACAAATTCAACCCTTTGGTATTTCAACCTTCAATTTGGCCATCAACATATATCAAATTATGACTCTGCTATCTTATTTTTTGATAAAGACAACTATTCAGTTATCGGGGAAATAAACAAAGATCTGTTTTTTGACTGGTTAAATGCGTCTTTTCAATATACAATAATGCTAAGCGACGGTTCTTATTATTTATCGCCCCGACTGGTTTATACCTATATTAAAAATCTTGAGATGACTTTCGGTATAAATCTGTTTGAAGGTTCTGATAATAGTATCTTTGGCCGCTACGATAAAAATGATCAAATTTTTTTGGATTTAAAATATCATTTTTGATTTTTTTCTATTCAGTAAGTAATGCATATTCTGTTTTTTATTTGATTCCTGTGCTTGACTTGTACGCACGAAACGGTTTAATATATCCCATATTATAAATCGTACACAATCCTTGAAAATAATTTTAGTTTTTCACAGACAACTGGCTGTCCATTGTTTATTTTAACCTTTATCTGTAAATTAGGGGGTGCTAATATGAGTGATTTTTTAAGAAATCTTAGAAGCTCTCATAAAAAAGACAAATCTGATCCAAGAAGGAATCTTGATGGTCATTATTATCCGCAAAAAGACCGTCGGGATACCCAGGATCGACGATCAAACCATTCTGAAAACCTGGAGTCTCTCTGGGTAAGCCTTGTGGATATGTTACCTCAGATGGTTGATACTGCATCAACTATAAATCTTTTGTTGGAAAAATTGCTTGCACAAAACGAACTGCTTCTTGAAGCTAAACTTCGTCAGCATAATTCCATTACATTTTTTTTTGATAATCTGAATAAAATTTTCAGTGAGGATTTTTTAGTCAAGCCGTCAGGCAAAAAAACCAAAGCGACCGCAAGCTATGCTTCAGGGACACATTACACTAAAGATGAGATTCTGACAATCATCAGAACCATGAGAAAAGAAGATGCGACATTTGCAATCATCGCCGATTATTTAAAAGACAAAGGCATACCCACTTTTTCCGGCAGAGGTGAGTGGCATGCCCAGACAATTCACAGACTATGCAAATAAGGTTATTTTTTCAGCCCTTTACTGATGATCTTAAATGCTGTTTTTAATGTTGGTTTGACGAAATCTTTCTGATCATTTAAGAGCCGTTTGGAATCAACCCAGAGTACAATACCAGCATAAGATGCCCATAAGACATCTGCAAGCGCCACTGGATGCTCATCTATAAAAATGCCCTGCTCAATGCCTTGCCTGATAACATCAATGATAGCCCCATGCGCTAAGGCAGAGTGGGTTTTTATCTGCTTTAAAACTTCCTCTGAAAGGTTTTTAAGTGTTTCTCCTGACTGGAGATGAAACAAATTAATTAAAATATTTGAATCATAATCATAGACATCAATAAACACATCTCGGAATCTTTCTATTTTTTCTTCCACTGAAATATCCTGACACACAACTTTTTGAATTTGATCTGTCAAGTGTTTAAGTATTTCAATGGAAAGAGTTGTATGCAATTCTTCCTTGTTTTTAAAATACAAGTATAAGGTTCCTGGACTTAATTCAGCTTCTGAAGCGATTTCTTCCATTGTTGCCGTATTAAACCCCTTGTTAGAAAATACTTTTCTTGCTGCATTTAGGATTTCTATTTTTCTTTGTTCTTTTTCTCTTTGTTTCCGTTCATGTATACCCATGTGTTCCTCGTCATTTTTTGAATATGATTTATAAAATAATAGATAAACAAATGAATACAAGAAACTATGTTAAATCGCAAGAAAAGATTTCATTAAATCTAATATTTAATCAAATTTTTGATTAAATATCTCTTGTCTTTCATTTTTTCAAAAACTTTTAATGATTTTAATACCATTTTTATGTTAGTATGCTGACAATATTTTAATCCTTAATGGAGATACTACAAATGCCAAAAACAAGTTATTGGGCTGACAGCTATGTCCAAAAACTAATCACTGCAAAACAAGCAATACAAAACATACAGCCTGGCCAAAGGGTGTTTATCGGCTCATCCTGCGGCGAACCTCAACACCTGGTCAAGGAATTATCAAATGTCTCTATCAGATTTACAGACCTTGAAATCGTAAGATTATTGAGCATTGAAAGCGGACCGTTGACAATGATTGCCAACCGGTCTCATTCCCAGCAGTTTAATATTCGATCCTTTTACCTGGGGTCTGCCTCTCCCCAAAAAATACACAATAATAAAAGATTTATTACGCCCATTAACCTTTCCCAGATTCCTCATCTGTTCAAGTCAAAAATGATGCCGATAAATGCCGCATTAGTCCAGGCATCTCCACCTGATGACTTCGGATGGATGAGTTTAGGGGTTTCTGTTGATATAACCCTTGCTGCATGTGAAGCTGCAGATATTGTGATTTGCCAGGTCAATCCGAATATGCCAAGGGTTCTCGGCCGAAGCTTCATCCATGTTAATGATGTGGATTATATAGTTGAACATGAGGAAGATCTGTTGACCATTCAACCGCTTCCTGAAATTGAGACGGCCAATACCATTGCCAAGCATATCTCCAGACTGATCAATGACGGATCAACCCTTCAAACCAGTTTAGGCGTTACAAATGAAGCCATAATGCATTGTTTGTCTGAAAAAAATGATATGGGTGTCCATTCTCAATATTTATCAGACGGATTAATGCGACTTTATTCCATAGGGGTTATCACCAATAAAAAAAAGGGATTCAATAACGGAAAACTGGTCGCAGGAAGCGCGGTCGGATCTAAATTTCTTTATGAATTCATAGATGACAACCCTTCCATTGAATTTCATCCATCAGATTACATTAATAATCCGTCTATCATTGCAAGGCACAATGCCATGATATCATTAAATACGGCCATGGCCATAGATTTAACCGGGCAGGTTGCGGCAGACGCCTTGCCCTATAATAATTACACCGGCATTAACGGGCTTCTTGATTTTACCAGAGGGGCTGCCATGTCAAATGGCGGCAAATCAATCCTCATGCTGACCTCCACATCAGATCACGGTCAAAAAAGCAGGATTGTTCCAACCTTGTCTGATATTGCCGTGGTGGTGCCAAGGGGCGACGTTCAATATGTGGCAACAGAATATGGCGTGGTTAATCTATTCGGTAAAACCCTCCAGGAACGAGCCATGGCCTTGATCAGTATTTCTCACCCGGATTTCAGGGATGAACTGTTTTCAAAAGCCAAAGAACTGGATTTAATTGATATAGACAGGAAATTTAATCAGGCTGTGAAAGGCGTTTATCCTTTAAAGTATGAAGAAACCGTGATCATAAATGAAATTCCCATTATGTTCAGGCCGGCAAAACCCAGTGATGAAAGAAGCATCCAGGAACATTATTATACTATGAATCGAGGAGATATCGTCTCAAGGTTTTTCCATGAAAAAAGAAGTTTTGTCCATGATCAGATTGATACCACATATGAAATTGACTATATCAATGATCTGACCATTGTCGCCACCATCGGAGAACTGGGGTTTGAAAAAATCATTGCCGTTGCAGAGTATTTTAGAAACTCCATTATTAATATGGCTGAAATTGCTTTTTCCGTATCCAGAGAGTACCAGGGCATAGGAATTGCCCAAATCCTTCAAAAAAAGCTTGCAACGGCTGCCATAGAAAACGGCATCAAAGGATTGGTGGCATATACGTCACCTGAAAACAAGGGCATGAAAAAATTATTTCACAAACTGCCCTTTAAAATCAAATCAGAAAAAGATGACGATATGATTATCCTGAACTGTCTGTTCTCTGAACCAGAAGAATCTGAAGAAATAGAAAAAGACCTTTAGCCATACTTCACCCCATCCCTTTTTTAGGTCTGGGGTGGTATCAATTAAAAAAAAATTATCTTTTTAAAAGCAATGCAACCGACTCAATATGGTAGGTATGGGGAAACATATCAATGGGTTGAATTTCTTTGATATCATATTTAGGATACAACATTTCAAGATCCCGGGCAAGCGTTGCGGGATTACAGGAGACATACACAATTTTTTCAGGGCAAATGGAAAGAACCTGTTGAACAACCTCTTTGTGCATGCCGACTCTTGGCGGATCGATAATCATCACATCCGGTATCTGTTTTAACCTGGGAAGGACATCCTTGATATCCCCTTCAAGAAATTCACAGTTTTCAATTCCATTGAGCATGGCATTTTGTTTTGCATCGGCAACTGCACTTTTTACAATCTCTATGCCATATACCATCTTGGCCTGATCTGAAAGCCAAACAGGGATGGTACCGGTCCCGGAATACAAATCTATGACAACTTCTTTGCCGGTCAATGCCGCATATTCAGATACGGTTGAATATAATTTTTCACAGGATCTAGTATTGGTCTGAAAAAACGAATTGGCTGAGATTTTAAACATAAATTTACCCAGCTTTTCTTTTATATGATCCTCTCCATAAAGGCATATCTCTTCTTTTCCTGCTGAAACACCTGATTTGGCATCTGTAATATTATTCATGACAGATTCAATCTGCGGATATTTTTGCGTCAGCACAGCGGCAAGATCAGCAACCACATCCATCTGTTTATAGGTGGTCACAATATTGACCATCCATGTATCAAATGCCACTGAATGCCTGAGCATTAAAAACCGCCAAAATCCCTCATGGGTTCTCAAGTGATAGGCAAGAAGGCCTGACGCTTTTATAAAATTTCTGACATCCTCCAATATATGATTGCCAAGGTCCGGCATGATTTCACATTGTTTTATATCAATGACCTTGTCAAAGGTGCCCGGCACATGGAGTCCAATGCCAAAATCCTTTTTAATTTCATCATTTTCAAGTTCCAAAGGCAGCAGCCATCTTTTTATGGAACAGGAAAATTCCATTTTATTTCGGTATTCATAAATATTGTCCGAGGGGATGACATCCTTTACCGTAATATCTTTGAGCCCGCCAATATGCTGCAAAGAGTCTGTGACATGTTTTTTTTTATACTCCAGCTGGAGATCATAGCCAATAGACTGCCATTTACACCCACCGCAATAATTACAATATTGACATTTCCCTTGTTTTCGAAAAGAAGATTCCTTTAAAATTTTTATCAGCTTTCCTTCTGCCCAGGATTTTTTCTTTTTTATAATTTTTGCAAATACAATATCCCCCGGGATGACCCGGTCAATAAAAACAGGAAATCCATCCGGCTTTGCAAGTCCTTTACCGCCAAAAGCAAGATCTATAATTTCCAGTTCATATGCTTTTCTTTTCTTAACCGTCATAATATTCATTTCTTTTTTAGTTATCTAGTTCATCCAAATTTTCAAAACTTGATATTATAATGGTTTAATGGCATAAAGACAAGGTATGGAAAATCGCACCTATGATATTGAATTCATTTCCCAGGGATTTTTACTTAAAGGGATTCTGCATCTGCCCCAGGTAAAGCAGCCGCCACTGGTTATCGGGTCCCATGGCCTTGAGGGCTCAAAAGAATCTGCCAAACAAAAAGTTCTATCCACACTTCTTGTAAAAAACGATATTGCCTTTTTCCGGTTTGACCACAGGGGATGTGGTGAGAGCCAGGGCAACTTTATCAAAGACACTTCACTTGAAAAAAGAACTGTTGATTTTATTAGTGCTGTAACGCGTATCCTATCTCTTGGGAAAACCAGCAAAAATCTGGCTGTTTTCGGGTCCAGTATCGGAGGGGCTACCTGTATGAATGCCTGGGAATCCCTTTTAAAAATGGATGTCAATTTATGCGGTGCCGTGCTCTGTTCAGCACCGGCAAAGAGCCGCACCATTGAAAAAATTCCAACAGATGCCAATGAAAAAAGGCCTGCTCTTCCCTTAAGCTTTTTTAAAGAAAATCTTCTCTTTAATATTACAGAGAAAGCCCAAACTCTGTCCAATATCCTTATTTTCCATGGGGATGCAGATGAAGTGGTTCCGGTTTCAAATGCCCATGATATCTACGCCTTGGCAAAAGACCCCAAACGACTGATTATACAAAAAAACGGGGACCATCAGATGACCTCAAAAAAAGATCAGCTTCAGTTTGAAATCGAGACAGCAGCCTGGTTCTTAAACTGTTTTGGCCAGAAAAAAAAGATGGCGCCTTAAAAGTTCCAAAGCTGCCATGGCAAACATTTGTTTATTCTTTATCCTGTCATCAAAGGAAAACCTGTAGGTTTTGGCCACTGAAACACCATCCCCGGCAAGACCGATGCATACCATCCCAACCGGTTTTTCTTTTGTTCCGCCGCCAGGCCCTGCAATCCCAGTGGTTGAGATGGCAACATCAGCCCCTGATTTAAGTCTTGCACCTTGAGCCATTTCAAGGGCAGTCTGTTCATGAACCGCACCGAATTCAAGGATGGTAGTGTGTTGTACATTCAAAATATTTATTTTTGCATCATTTGAATAGGTAATACCTGAAAATAAAAAATACTCAGAGCTTCCGGCAACATCGGTCACCATGTTTGAAATCAGACCGCCTGTGCAGGACTCCGCAATGGCAAGGGTTTTCTTTTGAAGGGTCAATAACCGCCCCACTTCCTGGGCAATGGTCAGCCCTGTTTGGGAGACGACTTTATTTTCAAGCTGTGCGATTACCCACAGCTTTGCCTTGGCAATTCCGAATACTGACTTTTTTTTGTCCTGAAAAGAACTATAAGAAATTATTTTAACCTCAATGACAGGAAAATCTGCTCTGAATCCCAGACGCATTTCAGGAAATTTTTCCTTAAACCCTTTTAACAACATGCCGACCTTTGATTCAGGAAGTCCAAACACGGTGATACGTTCAATTAGGATATCATCATCAAGGTGAAATTTATTGGCCAATACCTTTTTAACTTGTTTTTCAACCATCAGTTTCATTTCAGACGGTACGCCCGGTAAAAAGAAAAACAAACACTGATTAAGGGTTATATAAAATCCAGGAGCAGTACCATTATGATTTATCATCATGGTTGAACTTGATGGCAGCATGGCCTGTTTTTCATTATCTTTGGTCAATTGAAATTCTCTTTTCAAAAAATAAGATTTCATGGATTCCAAAGCATCTTTGTTCAGCTCAAGTCTGTCATTTGCTGCCTTAGCACAGGCCAGGGCCGTCAGGTCATCCTGGGTCGGACCCAATCCACCGGTGACAAGGCAGATATCTGCCAATAAAGATATGTCACTAATACTATTGGCAATGGTATCAACATCATCACCGACCGCTGTAATTTTTTTAACTTCAATGCCAAGCTCTTTGAGCGCATTGCAAAGGAATGCTGAATTTGTATCAACAATATCTCCTAAAAGAACTTCATCACCGGTTGAAAGGATGTGAGCAATCATGATTTGTTTCCTTGGGTTTTAAAAAATACTGCATGGTTTGATGAAAAAAACGCCGGATTTTTACGGATCCCTGATCCGACACACACCTGTTTTTTGAATGTTTTATCAAGAAATTGTTTTACCTTTTTTCTGTCCCATCCCAATGGATGTGTAAAATTCAGATACAACGAAAGATCACCATGATAAAATTCCCGGGTATCAAGGCTTGCGGCATCTTCACTGAACTTGGGCAGGTTAAATACCGCCAGGTTTAAATAATCGATATAGTCTTCATGACCCTTGATATAGTCAAGGGTTTTTATTGCTGCCTTTTTATCTTCAAAGCTGGTGCCGAAAAGAAGGTAGACAAAGGTTAGGATTCCAGCATGATGCAAATTTTTTAATATGATTGAAACCCGGGTCAGATCCGTACCCTTATTCATCTGGTCCAGCACATTCTGGTCCCCTGATTCAAGCCCCAGCTTTAACATATCACACCCGGATTTTTTCAAATCATGGCAGAATTTTTGGTTCATGAATTCTTTTTCAAATCTGACAAATCCATACCATTTAAATCTAAACCTGTATTTAGACAAGGCTTTTAAAAAGGATGGGGTAACTGCATTATCAATAAAGTGCACATAATCAGGAGAATATTTTTGGTCAATTAATTTTAAATCCTGTAACACCTTTGATGCCCTTTGTGAACTATAAGGACGGGTTTCCGCCTTTTCAGGGCAAAAACTGCATTTACTCCAGTAACATCCAATGGACGACCTGAACGGCAAAACTTTACCCGGCGAAAGATAAAGATCCTCTTTAACAAAATCATAATCCGGGACATAATGCCGCTTCTCAACATTTTTTTTACCTAAAAGTTCCAATAACGGCTGTTCTCCCTCTCCTTTAATGATAAAATCAATCAGATCTTTAAATGGATCATTAAAGTCAGGCCTGCTCATCCAGGAGGATATCAGACCACCCCCCATAATAATTTTTTTATCCGTAAAATTATCCTTGATCCATCCTGCAAGGGCAAAGCTGACCAAGGCCTGGTTTAGATAACAAAGGGAGATTCCAATAAATTTTGAATCTGAATTTAAAATCTGTTGTCTGAGGTTATCTTCAAAAAAATTGTAAAAGGGATTTTCTTTATATTTTTTTGCGCTTTTCAGCAAATCTTTACTGTTAACAGAAGACAGCTTGGAATCTGAATAATCGCTTAAGGTAACCTTAAATCTTTTAGCATCTACACTGATAGTCAACAGTTTATTCAGATCATAAACCCGTTGGTGGTAGCGGTCCATGTTTTCATACAAAAAAGGACTTTTCAAATCAGCCAATATTTGCTCTCTGTTTTTTAATGCCCTCTTAGACCAGGAATCAATGGGAACAATATCTGAATTGATCAAATATAAAAGTCCTTGGATATTTGCATCCAAGATAGAACTGGAAAATCCGTGTTCAGTTAAGGCAGATGATAAAAGTGCAACTCCGGCAGGCGGTTCACATGGTTTGGCAACAGGTGGAAAAATCAACAACATGTTAGGGCATCCTAAAACAAATGAAAATTTAAATCATACCTATTACCATATTTGAGCCAAATCATCACCCGATTATTAACAGGGACCATTTAAAATCAAATTTTTCATTCATCGTGATATTTACTGCAAAAAGCCCAATATATAATACAATACCGGAAGTGTAATAAATGAAAAAAGAATACCGTATCCAATGGCAGCATTTGCTACATCAGCTCTTAAATTGCCGGCGGCTGCAAGGATTCCTGACATGACCATGGAAGGCATTGCTGCCTCAAACACTGAAATATTAAAAACAGGGCCTTGAATACCCATGGCCATTAAAATAAGGATGGCGATAAAAGGTGAGACGATCATCTTTAAAACAATAGTGATACAAATGGGTTTAACATTTGACAAAGGTTGTCTGAATTTGAGCTGGGTGCCAACAGAAAAAATGACCAGGGGAATAAGAGTGGCAGACAACCCCTCAATCATTTTTAGGATCATCAATGGAATTGGGGTTTTTACCAGAATAAAGCCCGCAACCAAAGCTATGAATGGCGGAAATCCAATTATTTTGAACAGGATTGTTTTAAGGGATATTTTTTGAGACGTCCCGTAAACAGATACCACAAGTGTTCCAAATGTTGCAAGGGCGATAAAAGATCCCAATTGATCATAGATAATGGCATATCCCAGGCTATTTTCACCAAAAAAAGCACTGACGGCAGGAAATCCGAAAAAAGAGGTATTACCAAGTGCAACTGACAACATGACAGCACCGGTCAACTTTTTATCCCAGTGTAAAAATTTTGAAATCATTTTTACCGCAAAAATGGACAAAAAAACAAGCACCCAGGGTACCAATGCTAAAACCAGCAGATCTGTCTGGATATCAATTCCATTAATTTTGAGTAAAACTGTTGCTGGAAATGAAATATAAATGACAAATTGATTCAGGACATTGGGGGTGTTTTCAGGAAAGACAGATAATCGGCGGGATAACTTCCCCAGAGCCAATAAAAAAACCAAATAGATTAAATTTTCCATACCCTATCATCAATTAACAGTTTAACATCATGCCAACAGGCAAAGGTAACAATCCCATATGTTAAATTTTTCAGATTATGACGATTATATAGTCTTTAAAAATCAGCCAAGTCAAATGTTATGATATCTGAAATATTTAATTCCAGCATTTTTATGCTTGCCAAAGCCCTTTTTGAATTTCTTGACAGGGCTGGAAATTGTGTTGCCTCAATTTCAAGTTCCAGAAGTAATTGCTTTACTTTAAGGATTTTATCGTTCACCCTATTCAAGTCCGGGAGGTTTTTCATATTTTAATCTTCCTTTCAATGATATTTTTTACCCTCAGATCCTTAAACCGCTTTGCCTTCACTTCATACCTAGGCAGGCTGCCATAATCATAATATTCAAGTTGATATCCCAGGTTTGTTTTCAATCTGAGCTGATCTTTTAATGTCTTTTCAATACTCAATTTTGCTACCCCCGGCATCAGCTCGACCTTAAGTTTTATCCTGTCGACATCTCCTTGTTTATCTACAATAATCTCAAACTCATCGCCAAGTCCGTCTATGGATCTAACCACCTCTTCTATGGCTGCCGGTGATAGTAAAACCCCTTTCACCTTTGTAATATCATCAGCACGTCCGATCACGCCGCCTTTTATTAATCTAAAGGATCGGCCGCATGTACAAGGTACAGAATCCCATTCAATCACATCTTTGGAGTCAAATCGAATACAGGGCTGAGCCGTTCTGTCTAAAGCCGTGATGATCATCTTTCCTTTTCTGCCTGGCTCTTCAATGATCTGTCCGGTATCAATGTCTTCTATCTCCACAAGAAACATGGCTTCGTTGATATGCATACCGCAAGGCTGCTTTGTACACTCATAGGACCATGCACCGATTTCTGTGGCACCGGAGTGATCATATACTTTTGCACCCCAGGCATGTTCCATTCTTTTTTTTGTGCTGGGAATTCCGGCTCCCGGTTCTCCGGCACAGGTAATCTTGTTGATACAGAGAGTGGCCGGATCAATTCCCATCTTATTTTTTGCCACATCTGCCATCCTTAAAACATATGTCGGCGTTGCCATCATGGCTGTTGCTTTTAATTCTTTTATTTTTAAAATACGGGACTGGGTATCAAGAACCCCGCCTGGAACCACTTCACATCCAAGTTTTTCAGCTGCATAATGTCCGGCCCAGAATGCCACAAAAATATTATACCCAAAAGGAAGGAACACCCGATCTTTGGGACGATATCCCTGGGCCCACAGGACAAATGCCCAGCATTCCGACCACCATTCCCAGTCCTGCCAGGTATCGGGCTGATACACAGGTTGTCCTGTGGTCCCACTGGTCTGCCGGTAAATTGAGACCTCTTCTAATGGAACACATAAGGCGTCTCCATAGGGAAAAGGATCTTTATTCTGAATACCTCTCATCATGGATTTTTCAACTTTTGGAATTTTCTTGATATCATCAAAAGAACAAATATCCTCCGGGGTTAACCCTGCCGTATCATAGAGTGCCCTGTGAAACTTGGAATGGGTATATGCCCATTTTAATATTCGTTTAAATTTTTTAAACTGCAGGCATTTAAGTTTTTCCAGTGGCATTGTCTCCAAAACCGGGTTCCAGTATTCTTGATGATTCATTTGGCTCATCCTTTAGTAAAATTTGGAATAATGGGGCAACATTCTTTTCAGGAGGTCACTTGAAAATCAGCCTTACCATTATTCCAAATGTTTTAATCTGTCTAAAGTCATTTTTACAAGTTGAAATTTAAACCAGCACCATAAATATTTACTGATTCTTTTCCAGGCTGGTTTTTACAAATTCAACAATTTTTTTACCGTCAAATCCTTTTTCATTCATTTTTTGAATATATTGATCCATAACAGGGACGATTGTTTGTTTCCATCTTTTTGATTCAGCATCACTTAACTCAATCACTTCATGGCCAAGGCTTTTAAAATATTCCAGGCCTATTTTATCGCTTTCATCCCAGGCCAGGCCATGTTTTATGATCCATTCCTGATTAATTTGATTGATAATCTTCTGAAGGTCGGTTGGAATTAAATTCCATTTTTCTTTATTCATAACCACAAAAAAAGACGAGGTATAAGCGATGGAAGTACTCATGGTAAGATAATCGACGACTTCTCCCATTCGCCAGCCCTTATTTACTTCAATGGGATAAAGGGCACCTTGAACAATACCTTTTTGCAGACTTGAATAGAGTTCCGGCATGGGAAGCGAAACCGGCGTAGCACCAAGGGCTTGGAGAACCTGCCCGCTGGTGCCATGGCCTCGAAGTTTGAGTCCCTTAAAATCATCCATGGTTCGAACCGCCTTTCCCTTTGTATGAAGAACGCCTGCTCCATGGGCATGAAGATACATCACCTGCGTATCTGATAATTCCTTGGGTTTAAACTCATTATAGAACTCATTTACCACTTTGGTAGCCTGAACACCACTTGTATAGCCGATCGGTAAATCAACAGCTTCCAAAACGGGAAATCTTCCCCGGGTGTAGGCAAACAGGCACATTCCAATATCGGAAATTCCTGAAACAACACCGTCATAAACCTGGCTTGCTTTGGTCAGTGTCTGCCCTGGATAGAATTCAATAACCACTTTTCCTTGTGTTTGCTTTTTGATTTCATCACACCATTGCTGGGCAAGTATGCTTTGAACATGAGTGGGCGGAAAAAAATTTGAATAGGATAATTTAATCGGTGCAGCAAAAAGTGTTGACGTAAAGAAAAATATACTTAAAAAAAAGGGAATAATCCAAAAATACGTAAGCTTTTTCATTTTAACGATCTCCTTGGTTTAAATTAATAAGTTATAAATTTTATTGAACGAAACCCTCACCTCCTTTTATGTTTTTTTAACCGAATAAATCCGGATACGATAAAATTTTACACACAAATAATCAGCCTAATTAATATCCTGAGAAGCGTTGATCAACAAGAGGTATATTTCAGGGTAATAACAGGTATAAAATATACCTGTTATTATACATGAAAAATGCATACGCATTCTTCATGTTTCTTTTATGAGTTATTGTGGAAAACCCAATTAAAAATATCAGGTCGGCCCATTTTTGTCAGTGGAAGACAAAAAAGTTTGAAGGTTTATGGTTTTATTTGTGATCCCGATTTTTTTTCGAATACTTTTACGATAGAACTCAATGGTTTTTCCTGACAAATTTAAAATCTGAGCGATTTCCTTGGTTGTCTTCCCAAATTTTACCAGGTTGGCCACCTGGATTTCAGATGGTGTCAGATTTAAAAATTTTAAAGAAAGCTTATGCAAAAATGGAGAAACAATATCATTCAAAGTGGCTTCCATGATATCAAGGCATCCTTGCTGCCGGTCATTGAGTTGTGATCCCCTTATTTTTTCAATATACGGGGTAACCAATTCCCTGATATTTAACAACATTCTTTCTTCAAGAATGGTTTTGTCTTCCTCTCTTTTTTTTAACAGAACCCTTAAAGCAGTGTTGACTTCTTCAAGGCTTTTGGTTTTATTTTCAAGTTCACGGGTTCTCTGTTTTACCCTTATTTCCAGTTGGTTTTTTTCTTTTTTTTGCTTTGAAATATCTGTAATAACGGCAAAACTGCCTTTAAAATCACCATTTGAATCAAAATAAGGGGTTGGCGTCATAATGGTATGAAGCTTAGAACCGTCTTTTTGGGTCCATACGATTTCATAGGAAGCACTCTCCCCTTTTCTACGCTTTTCCAATTGTGAAAACAGTATTTTTTTGTTTTTTTCATCTAAAAATTGATCGACTTTTTTCCCAATAATCTCATCCCTTGAGCGACCCCACATTTGGCAAAGCATATCATTGGCATAGGTTGTGACCTGGTTTTCATCTATTTCACTTAACCCGTCACCCATTGTCTCTACAAGAGTCCGATACCGTTGTTCACTGGTTGATAAGGCTTTTGATCTATTGGGTTTTGTTTTGATATTCAACCTCATCTATCTATAATTATTCAATTTTTTTCCCGGCTGTTTTCTCAATGACCGAAATAATCCATTGACCAACGGCTTTTTTAGAAATAGAGTTTATTTGTTTTTGGATAAGTTTCATATCCAGCTCAGCCCTTGCCATTGTCTTGTGCCCCCCGGCTGATCCATACAGGGAAAATGCTTCTTTAACCGTATTTCCGGCCCCTTTCCTCAATCCGTCATTTCGAATAATAATGATCAGTCTGTTTTCATAGACACCTGAAATAATGCTCCAGTTAACTTTTGTAAGGGTTAAAAAAAAGTCTGCCACCATTACCAGTTCATCTGGTTTGGTGATATGGCCTGCATGAAAAAAAACCCGGTTGTTGATTACTTTTCTTTGTTTTATGGCTTTCTCTAAAAAATCAAGGTCCTCCTGGTTCAGTGCTGCTCTTTCAACCTTTGTGACAATATTATTATCGGCAAATTGATACAGGTATTGGAATGCTTTGATATCTTTCAGGGTTGCCTGTCTTGTAAAATTTGCGGTATCGGTTTTAATGCCGAGCATCAGGGCTGCGGCAAGCTTGGTGGAGGGTTTTATTTTCCCGCATTTGATATATTCGGTCATAATGGTTGAACAGGCGCCGTAGCCTGATCGTATATCAACAAATTTTGCTTTATCGCAGGTCAAAGGATGGTGATCAATAATGGCATCAAAATCAAACCCTGAAAACTGTTCATTGTGATCCGGCTGGGAGTCTACCACAACAAAGGAATCAAAATTTTCTTTGTTAACCGCATCAAGCATCACCATTCCGGGTTCTGTATATTCAATCATGGCAAGGTTATCCGGCCTGCTGATCTTGTTAAAATAAGCAATGGACACTTCACTGACCTTGCGCCATAAAAGCCGTTTGACTGCCATGGCACTGGCAATGGCATCCGGATCTGCATTGATCACCACAAGTACTTTTGAATTGCCTGTAAAAAGGCTTAAAAACCGATGGAATTTCTCACGATTACTCGTCAAATGATTTGCCTCCGTTACTGCTGAAAAACAGTGTCAGTGTGATAAAAGAATATCCAATAATGGAAAGAATTGCAAACCAACCGTAAAAAACGCCCAGGGGTGCTAAAACAATGGCTGTCAGCCAGTGAATACCGATGACGGTTGGCGAATGCAGTCTTATGGGGAAATCATCAAATCTGCAGATAACAGACAGGCCGCAAAGATTCCAGCCATACAATGATGCAAACACATGAATATGGAGCAGCCATTTTGTTTTTAAAGGATCATACCCTTCGGACATCTGCATGAATATGTATGCAATCCCGGTTATGGCCGTAACAATCAAAAAGCCGATTCCTGACGTTAAAAAAAGTTTCTGTTGAATTTTATCTGCAAATCTTATGTAGAGATTAAACACGGTTATGACCGCCATGAAAAGAGCAGATGTTATAAAAATCTGGGGAATAAACCGTTCAAATAAAATAAAGACAAAAAAAATGATCACCCCCAGAGTAATGGTCCAGAAACAAACCTCCATAATCACTTTGACGGATGACCCTTCTATTTTCTTTAGCATCGAAAATACCAAAGATAGTGTGATTAAAGACAACGGAAAAGAAAATCCTAAAAAAAATGTATTTAATGTCAACTTTTCCATGGTCACAAACTTGAAGTATTCATTGTTTAAAATAACCAGAGAGGCCATGACAATCCCAATGGAAAGGCACAGCAAGGATGCCTGGTGAAATTTTTGTGATACAGGTTCTTTGAATTTAAAAAAAAGTATGGGTAACAAAGAAAATTTTTCAATCCGAATTTTTTCAACCAGCACAAACAGCAAAACTGAGACAAGTATGGTAACCGAATAGATCTTAAAAAAAGCTGAAAATGCATAAATCAATGAGCCCAGAAAAAAGAAGATAACGGTTTTGGATACCTTTACCCTGCCCTGTGTATAATAAAGGAGGATGGTTCCCCCGGTACACAGATTGAAAAGAAAGACATGAAGTCTTTCAAAACTGTAATTGTCTGCAGGGAAATAAATATGAATAAACCCGAAAACAAGGGCAGTAATCATTAATATTGAAAAAAGAATTTTTAATTTGACATTCATTTTTGGTCTATCCAAGCTTTTTAGATTGGTAATCTTCCACTAAAAAATTTTCGATCCTATCTGCCCAACATATCTTTCAATGCGCCAAAAAGCGTTTCATACTGAAAAGAGAACCCGTTGTTCAAAAGTTTTTGGGGTCTTACCCGGGCACTGGTTAAAAGCGTTTCTTTCCCCATTTGGCCCCATAAAAGCCATGTTAGAAATTTTGGAAAAACAAAAAACACCTTTTTTTTAAAAACCTTGGCCAGGGTTTTTGAAAACTTAATATTTGTGACAGGATTTGGGGCGGTCAGGTTGACAGGGCCCTTTATTTTATGATTGTTCAACAGATACAGAATCCCGGACAATACATCTTCCATACTGATCCAGCTCATGAACTGTCTGCCGTGGGAAAGTCTGACCCCGCAACCTGTCTTAAACGGCAGTTCCATTCTTTTAAGGGCACCGCCTGCAGGGGTGAGGACCACGCCGATTCTGAGCTGAACGGTTCTGATCCCAGCTTTCTGGGCATCAAGGGATGCATCTTCCCATTGCCTGCAAACCGTTGAAATAAAACATTCTCCCATATTTGAAGCTTCGGTTAAAATGTTATCCTCTCCTTCGCCGTAAAATCCTATGGCAGAAGAAGAAATAAAAACCTCAGGTTTTTTCTCAAGCGTTTTCATTTTTTCCACCAGCAGGCGAGTTGGCATTATCCTTGAGGTAACAATTTGCTTTTTTTGTTTTTTTGTCCACCTGCCTCTTGAAATATCAACACCGTTTAAATTAATCACAGCATCAATAGGCCCTGCTGTTTCAAGATCAAGAATACCCTTATATGGATCCCAGAAAAGTTCATCCTCTAACAGATCTTTTTTTTTTCGAACCAGCCGAATCACTTCGTGTCCACAGGTCCGCAAAAAAGGAACCAGAATGCTGCCTATGGTTCCACTGGCGCCTGAAACAAGTATTCTTTTTTTAGGGGTTATATCCACATGATGTTCAAGGTCATACTTGAGTACCCTGTGTCTGTACCTGAACATTCGATCAAATTCTTTTTTTGCAAAACCGTAAAATGGCCGGCTTAAAAATCCAAACGGCAATTCAAATTCAACATTGTCTTCCATAATGGTGCTATCTTTACCATCCTGAATAAATCGATGGGTATGTTCCCATTTGGAGAAAGGTCCTATTATCTGCCTGTCTTTAAACAGTTTGTTTTCCTGATAATCGATATGTTCTGCCTTCCAGATCATGGGTATTTTGAAAAGGCTCATTCGGAATGCTACTTTTACTCCCTTTTGGATACCGCCACCACTATGTGCGATCATTTTCAAAGGTGCCCAGGGAGGGGTTAATCTTAAAATAGCGCCATTCCTTGCGTGCCAGTCAAAAACAGTTTTTATCGATGCATTGATTTTTGTTCTTTTTATATAAACAGTGTGATGCATGTTTTACTCTTTGAAATAAATGATTCATTGATTTTACGCGTCTTATACTATAATAATAATCTTCAAGTTAAAACACTTTTTATCAGGAAGAAAAAACTTAGAATTTCAAGGCACACTCTTTGCAATGTTCAGGGTGCGATAAGAAATGCAACAAATTATTTTAACTTATTAATGGATTATTGGAGGATGAACAATATGGCAAAATATGAATGTGTATGCGGATATGTGTATGACCCTGCCAATGGTGACCCGGATAACGGTATTGAACCCGGTACTGCTTTTGAAGATCTGCCCAAAGACTGGGTATGTCCCCTTTGCGGTGCTGCCAAAGAAAATTTTGAAAAAATGGATTGATTTGCAATATAAGGAGAAACAAATAAATGTACAAACCCATTGAAATAGCAGATGGGATATATTCTGTTGGATGCCGCGACTGGGATATCAGAGATTTTCATGGCTACTCTACCTATGAAGGTACAACCTATAATGCATTTCTGGTACTTGGTGAAAAAAATATTCTCATTGATACGGTAAAGGAAAAATTTTCAGATGAACTGCTTTCCAATATCAGCAGAATTATTGACCCGGCAAAAATTGATATTCTTATCAGCAATCATACGGAAATGGATCATTCCGGTGCCATCCCCAAAGTGATGGATAAAATCGGAAAAGATATTGGTAAATCAACAAAGTGGTGTATGTTCCAGGAAATGGA
>JAHJLN010000188.1 GCA_018821715.1 Pseudomonadota bacterium
GGTCACATCCTCTCCTGATCCAGGATGGCCAACCCCCACTCGAATACGGATGCAATCTTTTTTACCAAACGCATCAACAATGGATCGCACACCGTTATGGCCACCATGTCCACGGCTTTTAACGATTTTTATCTTTCCAAAAGAAAGATCCATATCATCATGAACAATAATGATATCTTCTATATCAACTTTATAATATGAGGCAAATTTTTGAATGGGAATCCCACTTCTGTTCATGTAGGTTAAAGGCTTTATGAGAAAGACATCCTGACCTTTAATTATCGCTTTTACATACTCAGAATCAAAACGGGATTTATCTATCAGAAGGTGGGATTTTGACGCAAGAGCGTCGACAACCAAAAATCCGATATTATGGCGGGTTTGGGCATAATTTTTTCCTGGATTGCCCAAACCCGCAATAATTTTATATTGCAACTCTGACATTTACAATGGAATTACGCTTCAGCGGTCTTGGCAGCAGGAGCAGTTTTAACAAGGTCCTCTTCCAAATCTTCTTCCTCTTCGCCGGCTTCTTTTTCATCAACGGTCGGTGCCACAATTGTAATGACGGTAAAGTTAACTTCATGGGGAATTTCAATATTTTCACCCAGATCAATATCCTCTACGTGAATTGCATCTCCGACTTCAAGATCAGTGATATCAATCTGGATCGTATCCGGTGTATCAGCCGGTTTACAAACCACATCAAGTTCACGCCTGATAATCTGGAGAAGTCCCCCTTCTTTTACGCCCTTGCTCTTACCAACAGCTTCAACCGACACACTGACGGTAACCATTGTATCCATACCAATCTCATGCAAGTCGACATGCAGATAATTCAAACCAAAGGTGTCCATCTGCAGATCTTTGAGCATGACAATTTTTTCTCCCGTGGAATCTCCTTCAATCTTGAGATTGAAAAAAAGACCCATTGAACCATTTTTCCTGATGATGCTGTCAAATTCAATGGTATCAATGGAAAGCATTGCAGAATCGGCCTTTGTTCCATAGATAATTGCGGGTATCGCATTCTTTTTTCTTAATTTCCTGGCAGCACCCTTACCGGTTTTTTCTCTTGGTTTTGCGTTTAACTCAATTAATTCCAAAGTTCTTACCTCCGTATCTGCATGAATTTATGCAGATGACTAATATCAATTATTTTATACAAATAAAGAATTTACAGAATCACCCCTGTAACTACGCATAATTGCTTCACCAACCAGTTTGGCAATGGAAAGCGTTTCAATCTTGTCACACTGTTTTGCTTCTTCAGACAGAGGGATCGTATCTGTTGCAACAAGAGAACTTAAAGATGACTTGTTTATTCGATCAATGGCCGGTCCTGAAAGCACAGGATGCGTACAATATGCATGAACCGCCTTTGCACCCTGTTCAACAATAACACTTGAAGCTTCGGTCAATGTTCCTGCCGTATCCACCATATCATCGATGATAATGGCTATTTTATCTTGAACATCTCCGATAATGGCCATAGCCTTTGCTTTATTCGGCGCACTTCTTCTTTTATCAACAATGGCAAGGCCGGCATTCAATCTTTTTGCATAGGCCCTTGCCCTTTCAACACCGCCGGCATCAGGCGACACAACAACCAGATTTTCAGGATAACGATTTTTGATATCATCAATGATGACCGGCGCAGAGTAAAGATTATCCACCGGGCAATTAAAAAATCCCTGAATTTGTCCGGCATGAAGATCCATTGTTATCACCCTGTCAACCCCTGTGGTCTCAAGAAGATCTGCGATTAGCTTGGCGCTGATGGGGACCCTGGGAGATACTTTTTTATCCTGCCGGGAATATCCGAAATATGGAATAACTGCTGTAATTTTACTGGCGGAAGACCGTTTAAAAGCGTCAATCAAGAGCAACAATTCAATGATATTATCATTTACAGGATGACACGTGGATTGTATCACGTAAATTTCCTGTCTCCTGACATTTTCATGAATTTCAACCTGGATCTCTCCATCACTGAACCGGTTGACTTTTAATCTTCCCAACGGCTTTGCAAGATGTTCCGAAATCCTTTCTGCAAAGTCGGGATTCGAATTTCCAGCAAAAATTGACAAGCCATTCATATCAAATCTCTTTTCTCAAAATATAAAAATATGGCTGGGGCGAGAGGATTCGAACCTCTGAGTGCAGGGATCAAAACCCTGTGTCTTACCACTTGACGACGCCCCAGTACATTAAACTCACACCTATTGGTTAAACGAGGAAAGGAATAGTTTTCTTTTGCTCTTGGCCCACTTTTTAAAAAGCCTTTCATAGCCCCTCTTTGCGTCTTCCCGGGCTGAAAAAAGAGCAAAAAGAGATGAGCCGCTTCCCGTCATATACACGCTTCGTTGCAGCAATAACTCCATCTCTTCTTTTGTTTCTTTAATCTCAGGATACAGCCTGCACGATGATTCTTCAAGGTCATTATGCAGCATACCCCTTACATCAATTTCCTGTCCCCGTAACGGTACATTCAAACCAGTATTCCTATAATATTTTTGGTTTCTTGTCAATCTTAAATCAATATTTTTATATACTTTGGATGTGGAAGAAGCAATTCCGGGATCACATAAAACAAGATGATATGGCTTCAATTTAGGTACTTTTTCAAGTCTTTCTCCAACACCTCTGGCAATTGCCGGGCCTCCAAAAATAAAAAAGGGTACATCCGCACCCAGGCTCAACCCCATTTCCATCAACCTGTCTTTTGAAAACGGCAGGTTGTAATATGCATTTAAAGCAAGCAGAACAGTAGCAGCATTACTGCTGCCGCCTCCCAGCCCTCCGCCGGGGGGGATTTTTTTTATAATTTCAATTGAAACCCCTTTTTTTTCTTTACTTCTGGTTGTTTTCAAAAATCGAAAAAATACTGCTGCCGCTTTACAGGCAAGATTTGAGGCATCTTCCGGAACATCCGGATGCTCACAGGCAATGGAGATCCGGTTTTTATTAAACTCCATATAGATATCATCACACAGATCAATCTGCGTCATCAAAGAATAAAGATCATGATACCCATCTTCTCGTTTGGAGGTGACATATAAAAACAGGTTTATCTTTGCAAAGGATGCATATTTTTCTCTCAAGCTTTTGCCTCAACAAATGCGATCCTGATTTCACTGAGCAATGCTTTGAGCAGATTTTTTTCATCATCGGTCAAATTGCCTCTGGTTTTTTCTTCTATCATGGCAATCATATTGATGGTATGCTTTGCAAGGTCCAGATTGAGGGTTTTTTTGCCGGTAGTAGGATCTTCAACCTTGCCAAGCTGGACAAGCCCTGATGAATATAATGATAAAATAAAACTTGAAAAATCAATTTTGGGTAACGGACCTTTGCTGCCGGAAGGATCATCACTCATTATAAAACCGTTTCCTTGGGCCATTTTTTTCTCCTTGAATAAATTTCTTAACCTAACGTCCATTGAACATCAAAATCATCTTTTGTCACAGATGCAAGGTAACCGTCAAAATAAAAATTTTCAACCAAATATTTTTTATCCAAATATTGAACAATTAAATTTTTATCATCAACAACTGTTTTTATTTTTACCTTTGACAGCCCTTTTATCCCATCTGATGTTTTTTTTAATACAGCTTCTTTTGCCGTAAAAACTCTGAAAAAAACAATCTGCCTGTCTTGATCCTTAAATTGAACCCCTTCATCCGGATCAACAATTCTTTCAAATAACGCATCGGAAACAGTCTTCACCTTTTCCAGATCAATGCCGACCTTTTGTTTTGAAACAACGCCTGCCACAAAGTCCGGTTTATGGCTCACAGACCAGCAGATACCGTTTGACGGTTTGGGAACACCCAAAGCATCTTTTTCAAATGCGGTAACCTCATAGGTTGATTTTGCAGCAGACTGTCCGGCACTTTCCCTGGCAAGCCGACTTAATGCAGAAACTGTCTTTTTCCCATTTAACGCCTTAATCGTTTCAGGCACCTTTGTGATAACCGGAAATAAAATAATGATCAAATCTCCTTTTTTTCCAGCCGGATGATGATATCGGCAACCGTAGCACCCTGACCTTCCTCATGTACAAACAAGGGATTAATATCCAGTTCTTTGATCATAGGGTGGTTATCCGCCATGGCTTTTAACGAAATAATATGTTTTTCTATGGTCTCGATATCCGACGGTTTCTCTCCCCGCCATCCCTTAAGAATCGGATATCCTTTAATGCTTTTCACCATTCTTCTGGCAACATTTCTTCCCATGGGGGACAAGCGGAACACAACGTCTTTATAGACCTCGACAAATATACCCCCCAGCCCGAACATGACAGCATGTCCAAAAACCGGATCTTTTGATAATCCCAATATCACTTCTTTTCCTTTTGGCGCCATTTTCTGGATAAGGATGCCCTCTATTTGTGCGTCAGGGTTATAGGCTTTGGATTTTTCCATGATGATTTCAAAGGCATTTTCAACGCCCCTGCCATCCTTAACGCCTACAACAACACCGCCGGCATCGGTCTTATGCAGAATATCAGGCGACACAATCTTCATGACAACCGGGTATCCCATCTGGTCTGCAACTTGTAAGGCTTGTTTTTTATTTACTGCCAGGGCCATGGGAAGGGTTTTAAACCCGTAACACTGAAGCAGCTCGCTCCCGTCCAGTTCACCCAGAACCGTTTTGCCGGTTTTCATACACCCGTCAATTATCTTATTGGCTTTTTCAACATCATAGACAAGGTCAAACTGGGGCAAAATTTTTCTGGAAAGCCACTTCACTCCTTTTCTTAAGGCCCCTAGAGACCTGGCAGCACTCTCTGGAAACTGATAAACAGGGATTTTATGCTGCTGCAAAAGTTTGACACCATCTGAGACATCAACCACGCCCATAAATGAACAGACAATTGGTTTAATGCTGTTTTTGGCAATACTTACAATTGCCTCGGCAGTCCCAATGGCATCGGTCATGGATTGGGGAGTGAGGATGATCAAGGCAGCATCTACACCACGATCACTGAGCACGGTGGCCAGTGTATTCTCATACCGGTCTTTTGCCGCATCCCCTATCACATCCACCGGATTATGAAAATTGGCTGTAGCCGGCAGGTATTTTCTTAATTCTTTGATGGTTTCTTCGGAAAATTTTGCCAGCTTCAACCCGGACTGCTCACTCATGTCTGTTGCAATAATTCCGGGGCCCCCTGCATTTGTTATAATGGCAATCTTATCACCAGTGGGATACTTGTTTGCTGCAAATGCCTGCGCATAATCAAACAATTGATTCACTGTTGCGCAACGCAAGATACCTGCCATATTGAAAATGGCATCATACAAAGCATCCGATCCTGCAAGGGCACCGGTATGAGATGCGGCAGCCTTTGCACCGGCATCAGAAGACCCGGATTTAATGGCAATCACGTGGGTGGGATTGGTTCCCGACGTCATGTCTCTGACTTCTGATATGAATTCCTGAGCACTCCTGGAAAGCTCTTCCATATATATCATCACCACGTCTGTATCAGGATCATTATGATAATATCTTAACAAATCCAGTTCATCCACATCTGCCTTGTTTCCAATCGAAATAAATTTTGAAAAGCCAAATCCCTTATCGGCGGCGTAATCCAGCACAGCCGTGCACAGCGCACCGCTCTGGGAAATAAAAGAAACATTTCCAGGCGTGGGCATCCTTGAAGAAAAACTGGCATTTAACGACACTTTTGGAGAAGGATTGATTACACCCAGGCAGTTGGGTCCCACCAGTCTTACCTTTGCCTTTGTACACAGCGATTTGATTTTAATTTCAATTTGCGCCCCTTCTCCGCCCACTTCCTTAAATCCGGCAGAAACAATCACAATGCCTTTGACGCCTTTTGCAATACACTCTTTTACTGACTGCAAAGCTGCTTTTGGGGGAAGAATAATCATGGCAAGATCAATGGGATCAGGAATATTTGCGATGCTGGTATAGCACTTTACACTTAGCACGGATTTTGCTTTTGGATTAACAGGATAAAGCGTCCCGGTATATCCGCCGGATAAGATATTGGCAAAAATATCATGCCCTACCTTTCCTTTTTGAGTTGACGCGCCGATAACCGCTATGGTTTCAGGTGCAAAATTTGCATCCAGTTTATCCATTTTTCCCCCTTCATATATTCTGATTCCATCTTTGTCCTTACAATTTTAGTCACTTGCGTGACCCACCTTTTCTTTTACCGCCTTAACAACCTGACCTGTCTTGTCTTCAACAGCATCAGCGGCTTGAGATGTCTTTTTCTTTACCGTTTCAACCGTATCTTCCGTCTTCTCCTTCACAGCTTCGATGACATCTCCTGTCTTTTCTTTTACGGTTTCAACAGTCTGACTCGTTTTTTCCTTAACGGTTTCGATGGCCTGGCCCACCTTTTCTTTTGCAGTTTCGACTGCCTGACCGGTTGTCTCTTTAACAGCTTCAACCGTTTGGCCGGTCTTTTTTTCTATGGTGGCCGAAGATTTTTTCGTTTTATCGTTCTGATCACAGCCGACAAAAAACAGCAGACAGATTATTGTCAGTAAAAGTACAGCCTGTTTCATGATTTTTTTTCTCCTCTATGTCACATTATTCTTTTTACAACTCTTAGATCAATGAGTACGATAGTAAAGCATAATTGTCGCAAACACAATTTCTTAATTCATCTTGATTTACATGTCACAACACACTGGGCCGGCAAAAGAAAGCTGAACCAGTGATTCCAATTTATTTTTACATACCGCTCTTATAGGGGGGATGGATATTTTTCTTTGACATGCAGACAGATTTATTTTAAAATTGAGCAATACTCAATACTATCTTTTGCAAACCCGCTTTGATTTTCATTTTCAGCCTGGTTTCTTCCACATTGCTGTGATAACCGCAATAGCTGAAATTTCCTATTCATTTAATTTATCCCATGGCTTTGTGAACTTTGCCCAAGACAAAACGACTGGATGAACTTTTATTTATTTGGTTTATTTCCCCCATCGGCTAAAGTGCCATCCGGGGAAAACTGCACCATGGTTTTATAAACAAAAATAAAAAAGGAGGTAGTATCATGACTGTCAAAATTTACATTAAAAGAAAGGTAAAACAAGGCAATCTTCAAAAAGTTTCTGAAATGTTAGTCCAGGCCAGAACCAATGCCGTTGGAAAGCAAGGGTATATTTCATCTGAAACGCTTCAAGGCTGTGACAACCCTAATGAAATTCTTGTGGTTTCCATGTGGGATAAAAAGGAAGACTGGAACAGATATAAAGACAATGTTTCTCGAAAGGAGTTTGAAGCAAAATTTGCAGAATTACTTGAAGGTCCGACTTTATATGCTGCTTATAATATGGGCTTGTACCAATAGCCACAAAACCGTGCTTGAAGCTTGAAACCGCATTATGGTAAATCATTCTTTTAAAGGGAGGTCAACCCTCATTTTACAGAAGTTCGGACTTCCCTTTATTTTTTCTTTCAAAATTTTTTATAATGCCTTCCCTGACCAATTGGTGAAAGGCCTTTTCAATTTGATCCAGAACGGTTTTTGCCCCATCCATGTTTTGGGTAACCACAAAATGGATATTCAAAGAAGAGATGTCATTGAAATGGATATTTGAAATATCATGGGTTTTAAGCACCGCCTCTGACGGATGCTGATAGTCGAGCAGATAACACTCCCGGTTATTTTCTGCAAAAATTTCCAGTCTTTTGAAAGCTGTTTCATGGGAATCAAATTCTATATATTGTATTTGGTTCAGAGGATCTTTTATAAAATTGATCCAGCCGCCATAGCTGTATCCTCTTAATATCAGCAGGGTCTGCCCTAAAAGGTCTTGCTTTTTTACTATGGGATTCCTTTTGCCAATGGTGTATGCCCTGAATGTTAATTTTTCTACTACAGTATCTGAGATATATACTTTATCCTTAAATTGAGGCAGGGTAGAAAGACCTATCCAAAGCTGAACATCACCTTGTGTCAACATCTTTGCCAGTCTTTTTGCGGGCAGGGATGTTGCCGTCCACTCATACCCGGCCTTTTCCAGGGTTTGGGCGGCAATATTGATAATGATTCCATCTGGATGCCCGGAATCATTTGTATATGTCATGGGAAAAAATTCCACATAACCGATTTTAATTGTCCGGGAAAAAGCAGAAGAAAGACCGAAGCACAAAAAGAACAATAAAACCATGATACCGATACTCTTTTTTTTCATAGGCCACCGAATACAAAAAGCAGTTGAATCAATAAAAATTGATTCAACTGCTTTTTGTTGTTTTCACAATTTATCTTAATAGTTCAAATAAATTGAATTAAAGGCTAAGCTTTGCTGAGCGGAGTGTATTTTTCATCAGCATGGCAATGGTCATTGGTCCAACACCGCCTGGAACAGGTGTGATTTTCCCTGCAATCTCTTTGGCTGCTTCAAAATCAACATCCCCTTTGAGAATCGCTTTACCTGTTTTTTCATTCATTCCTACCCGGTTTACACCCACATCAATAACAGTTGAGCCCGGTTTTATCCATTCGGGTTTTACAAGATCCGGAACACCCGCTGCAACGATGAGAATATCGGCTCGTTTACAATGGGAAGCCAGATCTTTTGTACGGGTATGGACAATGGTCACGGTTGCATTGGCACCCACACCTTTTTGCGCCATCATCATGGCAATGGGTTTCCCAACAATATTGGATCTTCCCACAACAACAACTTCCGCACCTGAGGTTTCAGTGCCTGATCTTACGATCATTTCCTGGATACCGGCCGGGGTGCAGGGAAGAAATTTCACTTCGTCACCGCCGATCATCAAGCGACCCACATTAACCGGATGGAATGCATCAACATCCTTATCCGGATCAATGGCATTTAAAACCTTCTTGTCATCAATATGTTTGGGCAATGGCAGCTGCACTAGAATTCCGTGAATCGCCGGGTCATTATTGTATTTATCAATCAATGCCAGAAGATCAGCCTCTGAGATATCAACCGGCTGGTCATCCTGTATTTCATGAAATCCAAGACTGATGGCTGTCTTGACCTTAAGTGTCACATAGCTGATGGATGCAGGGCTTGATCCCACAAGAATTGTTACAAGCCCCGGCACCTTGCCGTGTTTTTTCTTCATCTCATCGACTTCCTCTTTGATTTCAGCGAGGATAGCCTTTCTTATTTCAGTTCCGCTAATAATTTCAGCAGTCATTTATTACCTCCGTTTTTTAGAATACGCCCTGAACCTTACCGGTCTCAACATCTACATCAACCCTCTTGAAAGCAGGATTTGAACTGGTACCCGGCATGAGAGAAATAGCGCCTGCAACCGGGACGATAAACCCTGCCCCGCCATAAGTGAGGACTTCTCTGATGGTCAGTCTCCAACCTGTTGGTACGCCCTTGAGTGCGGGGTTGTCAGACAAAGACAGATGGGTTTTAACCATGCAAAGTCCCAGCTTGGCAAGTTCAGGATCAGCCTGAATTCTGGCAAGAGCATTATTTGCATCTGCAGAATAATCAACACCGTCTGCACCGTAAACTTCTTTTGCAACCAGCTCGATTCTTTCCTTAACCGGCATGTCAAGTTCATAAAGAAATTTGAATTCAGATTTTTCTTCACAGGCTTCAACAACAGTTTCTGCAAATTCAATGGCACCGTCACCCCCATGTTCCCAATGACGGGAAAGAGCAACCCTTGCGCCTTCGGCTATGCAAAGTTCGCGAACTTTTTCGATTTCCGCATCTGTATCTGTATAGAATGCATTAATACAGACAACTGGAGAAATACCAGCCTTACGGACGTTTCTAATGTGATGGATAAGGTTGTCACACCCCTTTGCAACCCAGCCAACATTCTCAGTAAGATATTCTTTCGGCATGGCTTTACCAGGTACGGGAACCGGAGCGCCACCGTGGCATTTAAGTGCTCTGATGGTTGCAACAACAACGGCACAGTCTGGTTTAAGACCAGAATAACGGCATTTAAGGTTCCAGAATTTTTCAAAACCAATGTCCGCGCCAAAGCCTGATTCAGTCACATGGTAATCAGCAAGTTTCAGACCGACTCTGTCGGCGATAATTGAACTCTGACCAATAGCGATATTTGCAAAAGGACCTGCGTGAACAATAACCGGCTGGCCTTCAAGGGTCTGCATCAATGACGGGTTAAGCGCATCCACCATCCATGCCGTCATGGCGCCTGCTACCTGAAGATCTTCCGTGGTAACGGGTTTGCCTTTTTTAGTATAGGCAACAACAATCTTACCCATTCTTTTACGCATGTCTCTAAGGTCGGTTGCAATGGCCAGGATGGCCATAACTTCTGAAGAAACCGCAATACCGAATTTTGATTTCATCATGTAACCGTCTGACTTTCCATTTACGCCGTCAATACCGATGATGATGTTTCTCAATGACTGGCAGCAGAAATCCATGATCCATCCCATTTCAACTTTTGTGGGATCGATATCAAGTCTTTTCATGCCGGACAGTCTTTCAAGCTGCTCATCCGTATAGTTTCTTTCATGCTGCAGACGGGAAGTCAACGCGACCATTGCCAGGTTATGGGCATTCATGATGGCGTTAATGTCACCGGTAAACCCAAGAGAGAAAGGGGTTAACGGAATACATTGTGCCAGACCGCCGCCAGCTGCTGAGCCTTTGATATTCATGGTCGGTCCGCCGGATGGCTGACGAATGGCTGCACAGACATTTTTACCGATTTTACCAAGGCCCTGTACAAGGCCCATGCTGGATGTGGATTTGCCTTCACCCAGAGGTGTCGGAGAAATCGCTGTAACATCGATATATTTTCCATCGGGTTTGTCTTTGAGCCGTTCAAGTACTGCTCTGAAATCTATTTTGGCAATATAGTGACCCTGGGGAAGAAGTTCTTCTTTGGTAAGCCCCAGTTTTTCACCGATTTCATAGATTGTGAGCATTGTTTTTTCTGCATCTTCTGCAATTTCCCAGTCAAGGTGTTTGGTTGGATCTAGTGCCATGGTTTACTCCTTTATTACTGTTGACTCCTATTGTGAGTCGTTAAAAAAAAAGAAATGATGAAACCAATATATACTTTTTGGTCGTAAAAATCCTAACTGCATAACCTACCTATTAAATTAAATGCAAAAAATCAACTTTTTTCGCCAGTACAATTTCAATTTATTAATTAAATCCCATTCAACCATATACCACATTGTAGCTGCAGCTCGGAAAACCTTGTTTTCTTAAGGGTTTTTGGTGGTGAAGCCTCAAAATCATTAAATTCACTCATCTATTGACAAAAAACCATACAAATTATAAGTCATATTCTGTTATCAATGAATTAAGACATGATAAGGGCACTTATATGGGAAGATATTTCAAGTTAGTGTTGACTGAGTTTGATTTAGCTATTCCATTTTATGCGTGTCCTTTTCTGATAGCACCCTGTCAGTTTAATCTTAACCCCCCCCAACTCATAACTATCTTTAAATCTTAGGAGGTAAAAGTGGGATTTGAAATAACCAAAGAAACCTATGCCGGCAGCATCAAAGGCATCACCATAGGAAAAGGTGACAATGCCCTTACCGTCGGCGGCCAGACCAGTTATCCGTTTTATCAGTTTGAAGGAAGTATGCCCAACAAACCCATTATTGCAATGGAAATCTGGGATATGGTTCCTGAAGACTGGCCGGAAGCAGCAAAAGCACCATTTAAAGATGTTCTGTCTGATCCTGCTGCGTGGGCAAAAAAATGTGTGGAAGAATACGGAGCACAAGCCATTGTTCTCCAGCTCAAAAGCACGGATCCAAATGACAAGGATGCCAGTGCCGATGATGCAGCTGCAACGGTTAAAAAAGTCTTAGGCGCGATCAAAGTTCCCCTGATTATCTGGGGATGTGCTGTTCCTGCCAAGGATGGAGAAGTATTGAAAAAAGTATGTGAGGTATGCGACGGTGAAAACCTGATCATCGGCCCTGTAGAAGAAAAAAATTACAAAGGGATCGGCGCGGCTGCCATGGGATATGGTCACACAGTGATCTCTTCTTCCCCCATTGACGTCAACCTGGCCAAGCAGGTCAATATTCTTCTTGAAAACCTGGGCGTTTCCCTTGACAAGGTCATTGTTGACCCCACAACCGGTGGACTGGGATATGGTCTTGAGTATTCCTACTCCGTAATGGAACGTCTTTCCCAGGCCGCTATGACCCAGGGAGATGACAAACTCCAGAATCCCATGATCAACAACCTGGGCAATGAAGTCTGGAAATGTAAAGAAGCCAAACTGACAGTGGCAGATGCCCCGGAACTGGGTGATCCTGAAAGACGTGCGATTCTGATGGAAGCGGTTGGTGCGGTCTCCTACATGCTTGCAGGTTCAAGTATATTGATGATGCGCCACCCTGAGTCCATAA
>JAHJLN010000189.1 GCA_018821715.1 Pseudomonadota bacterium
CAGATCCCTAAAAGTCAAGCTCTCCTTTTTCTACCCAATCCTTGATCACATCACTGTTCTCACATCGCATTTCCACGGTGACATCCGGATATGAGCGTGCAAAACGAGCCAGCAGGTTTGGCAGCACTCCTGCGGTATAGTGTTCCGGAGATCCGAAACGGAGATGGCCTTCCAGGTTCGGTTTTGACAGGGCTGCCACAGCCTCGTCGTGGTCTTTGACGATACGCTTGGCATAGGTAATCAATATATTTCCTTCAGTTGTCAGCTTGACGGTTTTATCGATTCTGTCAAATAATTTTTTGCTTCAGCCAAAGATATAAAGGTTCTTAAATAATCGATCTGCAGATTCATAATCATCACACTTTTTCATTGTTGGTATCAAAACAATTCATTTGACGGATAAATATACCATGTATAGATTATCAGACAAATAAAAATTTAAATAAAGGGACAGCATGAAAATTTTAATCGTCGGTGGAAATGGAACAATCGGGTCAAAGGTCAGTAACCATTTTTCAAAAAAACATGACGTCATTATTGCCGGAAGGACCTCGGGTGATGTTAGCCTGGACATGGCTGACAGTAAATCCATTACAGCCATGTTTGAAAAAACAGGAACCATAGACGCCGTTGTCTGCACGGCCGGGGAAGCCAAATGGGCAAACTTTGACACCCTGACCGAAGATGACTTTTATATCGGCATCAAAAGCAAACTCATGGGCCAGGTGAATCTGGTTAGGATCGGCAAGGATTACATGAATCCGGGTGGATCCTTTACCCTTTCCACGGGTATCCTGGCCGATCATCCGGTCCTCATGACCACCAGTGCGGCCATGGTCAACGGCGCAATCCACAGTTTTGTCAAGGCTGCTGCCCTGGAATTGAAAAACAATATCCGGATTAATGTGGTTTCATCCGGGCTTGTTGAAGATGCTGTGGCGCATTACGAAGCCTATTTCCCCGGTCATAATCCCATCCCCATGAAAAAAGTTGTTAATGGGTTTGTAAAAAGTGTTGAAGGCGCAGGTACCGGAGAGATCATCAGAATGTACGATAATTGTTGATTTAAATCATTTTTATAAAAGAGGTTGAAATAAAAAGTACCATATTAGAGGGAAGTGCCAGAAAAAAAGGAAACACAGCCAGGGTATCAACCTGGGTTGCAGATGAACTCAAAGATCTTGGTCACGATGTTGAGAGCGTTTTTTTGCATTCCAAAAATCTAAAAGGATGCATGGGATGCAAAAAGTGTAAGGAAAAAACAGATACCATCGGATGTGTTCAAAAAGATGACGTGCCCGAAATTCTGGAAAAAATAAGCGCCTCAACAACTATGAGTTGTACCAAGAATTTTTTAAAATGACCGATCCATTGGACTGTGAATTTGTTAAAGTGCGCGGACATAGGGTAAGGGATAAAAAAAAGAATATTGACAAGCTTTTTGCACTTGTGGATAAAGCATCAAGAAAAGCGCTGAGAGAAGACAATCTGTGACCCGAAGGTTTTAAAAAAAATCATGAGCAAGATATATCTATTTGACTGGGGAGACACGCTGATGATCGATTTTCCAGGCATACCCGGAAAAATGTGTGACTGGGAAAAAGTTGCGGCAGTTGACGGTGCAAAAGAAACCTTAAAAGCCTTGTCTGTGAATTCAAAACTCTACATTGCCACGGGAGCGGCACAATCAACAGTGTCTGAAATTGAAGCCGCGTTTTCCCGGGTGGGTCTCAGCAGGTATCTTTCCGGATATTTCTGCAAAGCCAATCTTGGTATTGAAAAAGGCTCGCCGGATTTTTTCCGGCACATCCTTTTACAGCTTGGAAAAAGGCCGGAGGATGTCATTGTGGTTGGTGACAGCCTTAATAAAGATATAATCCCTGCAATGGCTGCCGGTATAAATGCCGTCTGGCTGTCCAGGGAAAAGGCTGCAGCCGTTCCAAAAAACATCAGGGTTATCCGGTCCCTTAAAGAGCTGTGCTGATAACAAAGGATCTTAAATATATGCTGATATAATAAGTTACCATTGAAATGGAGGAAGAAAATGCTGACCAGTATTCATTTTATTTTAACCTACAAATGTAATTTCGAATGTGACCACTGTTTTTTATATTGCCATCCGTTTTCAAAGGGAACTTTTTCAATCCAGCAGATAAAAAATGCCCTTGATGAATTCAAAAGAATGGGAACTGTCACATCTGTTGGATTTGAAGGGGGAGAAGCCTTTTTGTTCTACCCCATATTGCTTGAAAGCGTTCGGATGGCAACCCGGAGAGGGTTTAAAACCGCACTTCAGACCAATTGTTACTGGGCCACCTCAAAGAAAGATGCGATGCTCTGGCTCAAACCGCTCCATGATTCAGGCCTCTGTATTTTAGAAGTTAGTGACGATACTTTCCACCATGGTGAAGATGTCTTAACGCCTGCAAAACAAGCAATCTCCGCAGCCAAAAAATTGGGCCTCACGGTTGATTCCATCTGCATTAAAAAGCCTGAGATTAAAAAAAAACCAGGGCAAAAAAAAGGCGACCCCATCTATCTTGGCGGACCGAAACTGAGGGGAAGAGCCGTGGATAAGCTCACGGACGGGTTACCGACAAAACCTTGGAAAGACTTTATTGATTGCCCGTTTGAGGATTTGAGAAACCCTAAAAGAGTTCATATTGACCCGTTTGGCAATGTTCATCTGTGTCAGGGCATCAGCATGGGAAATATGTGGGAAACACCTTTAACCGCTCTGGTGAAAAACTATGACCCGGATGCACATCCCATCTGCGGACCGATTTTAAAGGGCGGGCCGGCGCAATTGGCAAAAACTTACGATATTGAACATGAAAATGAGTATGTCGATGCCTGCCATTTGTGTTCAAAATTATGTCTGGCGCTGCTGGATCAGTATCCACAGTATCTCACGCCCAGGCAGGTCTATGGCCTTTAAGTGACCACTTATTTATTCTTTAATTTTTTTATCTTTCAGCTCAATATACCAGTCATCTTTTCCATAGATTTCATCCATGCAGCCCGGACATAGGCTATGGCTGAAAAGAGCTGTAGAATGTTGTTCAAAGTAACTTTCAAGCTGGTTCCAATAGCCTTTGTCGTCTCTGATCTTTTTACAGCTTGAACAAATGGGGATAAGGCCGCCAAGTGTTTTTACGTCCTTGAGGGCCTCATTGAGTCTCTTGATCAGCCGTTCTCTTTCAAATTCTGCTTCTTTGCGCTCGGTGATATCTTTATGCGTCCCGGTACGGCGAACCGGTTTTCCATTTCCATCCACTTCAGAAACCCTGCCACGACCGTGAATCCATCTGTATTTCCCCTCCTTGGTTCTGAGACGAAATTCAAGTGACCAGCTCTTTTTCTTTCTAATTTTTTCATCAACATAGGCAATGATTCTTTCCCTGTCATCAGGATGAAGCAGGTTTTTCCAGGTCTCCCTGCTGGCCGGCATTTCATAGGGATCATACCCCAGCATAGTATAATAGCGGGGGCTGAAATAGACTTCATTTCTTTTTAAATCAAAATCAAAGACACCGTCGTTTACCGCGTCAATGGCCAGGCGAAGCCTTTCTTCCGAAGCTTTTAATCTTGAAAGCTCATTTTTTAATTCTTGTACATGAAATTCAAGCTCTTCATATGTGGGTTTTTGATCCATAAGCACTTTCCAAAATTTACAGATTAACTATGTTTCTTAAAAACCATGAAGTATGGTTCTTGGAACATCAATGACAGTTGACACACCGGTTAAGACCATTGCCTGTTCAAGTTCTGTCCTGATTTTATCGATATAGCGTTCCACACCTTCCTGAAGACCGCCAACTGCAGCAACTGAGAATGGACGTCCTATCATAACAGCATCTGCACCAAGCGCAAGCAGTTTTAATACATCACCACCGGTTCTGACGCCACCATCTGCCAGGAGGGTGATCTTTCCTTTAACGGCATCAGCTATATCCGGCAGCACTGTTGCAGCGCCCGGTGTAAAATCCAAAACTCTTCCGCCGTGATTTGATACGACAATGGCATCTGCACCCGCATCAACAGAAGCCCTGGCATCCTCAACCGTCATGATGCCCTTTAAAATAAATTTGCCGGACACACGCTTGATGATCTGCCGCAGTTTTTCAATTGTTTTCGGCGCGACCGGCCGACCCATTTTCTTTAATGTGATCAGTCCTGCGGCATCAATATCAATTCCCATGATACCGGCATGGCTTTGTTTCACCTTATCCAGTTTCTCAAAAAGTTCTTTGTCCTCCCAGGGTTTGATAAATGGAATACCATGACCATCAGCCTGTTTGATAACACTCAATCCGGTTTCATGGATAAAATCGGGAACGCCATCCCCTGTGCACCCCATAATTCCTTTTTCCCGGCATCCGAAAATAATGGATTTTATATAGTCTTCTTCAGAAACAGCACCACCCATATTAAAGGACACCCCTCCGATGGGTGCGGCAAGTATTGGAAGCGACAGATGTTTTCCAAGAACAAAAGCACTTAAATCCGGTTCAACCACATCATGAACCAGGCGCATATTAAAATTAATGGCTTTAAGGGCCGCGACATTTGCCTTAAATGAAGATGCCGTACCAATCCCCCCCATGCCGGGAACCTCTCCTGCGCAGGCATTCCCGTTGCATTCCCTGCATACGCTGCAATAGCCTTTCATTAATTGTTTTGCAGTTTCATATATTTCTTGCATATCGTTTTTTATCCTCTCAGCTTATCAGACTGATTTTGCGATTTCTTCGGCTTCACTGATGCAATACATCAAATGTCTTGGTGATTTTGCATCGCCGATCAGATGAAACGTGGCGTGGGTTTTTTTCTCAAGTTTTTTAGCATCCCTTATGGGACTTTGCTTTTCCGAAATCACCACTGACTCAAACCCGGTTAAAGTTATTTCTTCTCCATTGGCCTTAAATACAACCCCGTCATCTGTAAACTGTTTTATGGCCACATTTTTATACAGGGACACATTTGCCTTTTTAAGCCGTTCTCTCAAGTAATACCGGTCATTGCTGGACATTTCCTCTGCAAAACTCTTTTTCCGATTCAAAACAACAACTTCTTTTCCCTGATCTGCCAGAAAGTCAGCTGTAATCAAACCGGTCATACCGCCACCCAGCACAATGACCTTTTCTCTGACCTTTTCTTTGCCGCTGATCACATCAACATTGGTTGCAAGATCCATTTTTGTTTGAAAAAGTCCTTTAATTACCGGCATATCCGGCATTGACCCTGTGGCAAGGATGACGTTATCCGGATTGATTTCATTGATCAGTTCCAATGAAAGTGCTGTGTCATACCGAACCTCAACCTTCAACCGGGTAAGTTCGTGTCTGAAAAAGTCAAGGATATCATTGAGTTCCCCTCGGCCGGGTGCTTTTGAGGCAAGGGACAGCAGCCCGCCTGCCTCTTTTTGCATGTCACACAGAATGGTCTTGTGGCCTTGAAGGGCAAACTGCCTTGCCGCTGCCATTCCGGCAGGACCTGCTCCGGCAATAAGGATGGTTAAGGCTTGAGAAGGCTTGACGTCGTCTTTGAGTTTATATTCCCGGCCCACGTCGGGATTGACCACACAGGAACCGGGTTCCTTGGCAAGTACGGCATGAATACATCCAAGACAGCAGCCGATGCAGGGGCGAATTTTTGAAAATTCACCTTTTCTTGCCTTTTCAGGATAATAGGGATCGGCAAGAAACGAGCGGCCAAAGGCCACCATGTCTGCCTTTCCCTCTTTGACAATCTGATCGGCATGATCCGGATATTTAATCCGCCCCACGGTAATCACGGGAATGCTGACATGTTTTTTGACTTCTTCTGCCAGATGGACAAAGCACCCATGCGGGGTGTACATGGAAGGAATGGTCAATTCGGTTGACCCGTAAACCCCGCCTGAAACATGAAGATATACAACACCGGCCTTTTCAAGCAGAGGAGCAAGTCTTACCGTGTCTTTGAGCTCCCATCCGTTTTCAATATAATCGTTTCCATTGATCCGTATCCCAATGGGAAAGTCTTTTCCTGTTTTTGACTGGATATCTTCAATAATTTCAAATAAAAACCGTGACCGGTTTTCAAATGAGCCCCCATATTGATCTGTCCGGATATTGGAATTGGGTGCTAAAAACTGGTTGATTAAATAACCGTGGGCACCGTGAAGTTCGACAAAATCAAATCCTGCTTCCCGGCATCGCCTGGCAGAATCTCCAAAACAGGCCGTCAATTCTTTTATTTCGCTGATTTCAAGGGCCCTGACTTCCCCTTTTACAACAGCAGGTGCAGGAATGGCAGAGGGTGCCACTTTCCGGGGAAGGTATGACTGGCGACCGCCGTGCATGAGCTGCACCCCGAACAAGGTGTCATATTGCTTCACCTTTTGAACCATTTCTTTAAGGGCCGGGATACACTCATCATTATACATCTGGGGTAAATCCGGCAGTTCCTGACCGCCGGGATGGACGCTTCCGCCCCCCACCAGCATCATGCCGACACCGCCTTTTGCTCTTTCTACAAAATACTCTACCAGCTGCTCTGTCACGCAGCAATTGTCATCCACACCAAAATTGATGCTCATGGCAGACATTAACAATCTGTTTTTTGAAGTCATATTGCCGATCCGGATCGGGCTGAAAAGATTTGATAACATACGAAAAGAGTTCCTCTTGAATTATCCGTCAATATTATTGGGTCCAAAGGTCAATATATGCGAATTTTGTATCCTGACACAAGTTTTTTTAAAAAAATATAAAGAATAAGCCTGTCTTTACAAGAGCACCCTGTCCGGCATCTCAGGGGGGAGCGCTTTTATTCCCTTGATATCTCATTTAAAACAGATTCAACCAGTTCTTCAAAATCCGACATTGTCTTTTTTCCCCCTGCAAAGGAACGGCCGGTCACTGTTTTAAAAAATTTTGCACAGATATTTCTCTGGGCCGTGGTAAAATCTGTGGAGTATCCTTTTTTTTTGATATCTGTTTTCCCGGTCAATTCGGCTAAATCCCTTCGGCCATGGGGCCGGTTAATCATATAAGAATAATAAATCAATGCCCGATCCATCAGGATATAGAGAAACTGGAAGTCTTTAGTCGGTCCCAGCTTAAGTTTATCTCCGCCTAATCCAATGCCGGCTGGTTTTGTTTTTGCCATTTTTTTCCCACCAAACAAGGCGGACCCTGCCCCAAGAATCCCTCCAATTGCGGTAAAGACACCAAAAGTAATGCCGGCCGCAGCGGTATCAATCACTGCGCCCATGGTACCGCCGATAATGGCACCGGTTGCTGCCAGTTGCTCCTTTGTCAGTCCAAGAAGCTCCCAGGTCTGTTTTGAAAACAGATCATGACTGAGAATGGAATATTCCGGCAGATGGACCTCAAAAAGATGATGCTTAAACAAGGTCCTGATTTTACTGAACATCTGTTTTTCAAATTTCTTAATATCAGCCTGGTATTTTTCATTCAGCGCTTCTATGATTTTTTCTTTGTTTGAAGATGCCGTGATGGTTTCAGACACAAAAAAAGACAGACTTTTTTCAAGGGTTTCAATCATGCAGGCCGTAACAAGACGGTTTCTTTTCAACCAGTCTTTTTTAAAAGCCAGGATCACATTGGACAGCATGGGTTCCCATTCCTGATCAATGGCTTTAAGGCTTTCAAGCATTTTAATGCGCTCTGTGAAATTGGCAGTGTTTGAATTAAACACTCGAATGGCATTAAAATGCTTTCGAAATTCATTTTTCCAGTCTGATGTATAATCTTTTTCATCTGTTTTGGAGTTGACAATGGCCATTCTCGGACGTCCGGTAAGTCTTAAAATTTCCATTTCAGCCAGATCATCATCCCGCACCGGTCTTGACCCGTCCACAACATAAATAATACCCGCTCCCCCGGCCACTGGTCCCAAAAGTTCACATTCATCTGCAAAAAACGGATCATTTTTATGTGCATCAATAAACCGGTCAACCAGTTGTTCCGGGTCTCCGTCAAAGGCTTTAAACCAGGCAAGGGTCTGCCTTGGCACCTGGAACCCAGGGGTATCCACAAACCGGATGATTTCATTTCCATCAATCCTGACGGTGTAGCGCTTTGATACAATTGTTTCACCGGGAATACGGCTGACCTTTATCTGATCGTCCTCGGTCAGGGTGGATACCACTGAAGACTTTCCTTCATTGGGGTGGCCCAGTACGGCAAACTGCGGTATCATCATTAAACAATCCTTTTTACGATAATGTCAGGATCTTTTAGGTTTAATACAGCCTTTTTCCAGACGCCAAAATTCAAGTCCTTATCGGTGACCAAAAGATCTTGTGGTCCTGCACCCCCTGTTAACAGTATCCACAGGGATCTGCCGTTTGGCAGGGCCGCCTTTATCCGGGTAATATAATGGAGCAAACCTCTTATGGGCGGCTGCCAGACTTCATGGACAAGGATCACCTGGTCTGCATCACTGTTGTTTATCTGATGGACAGCCGTTGTATCATCCTCTAAATCAAAGGTAATCCCTATGCTCTCTTTCACTGTAAAAAACAAGCTTGTTTCAATATGGTGGATGATTTTTTCCATTGCTGCATCAGCATATATTTTTTTTGAAGCAAGGAGCAGTGCCTTTCCTTGTGGAAGTTCAGTCCTTTGTTTTAAAGAAACTGCCATTGTCTCTTTAATCGGGTTGTGCTCAACAGCCGTTTTCCCAAGCGGTTCATCAGCCTCAATGTCCATCAAAGGAGACTGCATCCTGACGATCAGCTGCTTGAATCTGGGTCTTTTAAAATTAAAATTTCTTAAAACACGCTTTTGTGCGTAAATTCCAGTGATAAGAAGAAGTCCCCTTGGGATAACCGCATAAAACAAAATCCCCATACAGATGAAGGGCCACCAGGATACCAGGTCCTGTGTCGCCAGCACAGAGATGCCGTCCTTTAAAACTATCCGTGATCCCTCTATCTGCGATAGCGTCGGATGGGAAAGGGATAGCGGCATAAACCAGGACCAGGGTGTGGCTATGAATGAAACCATATCATGTATCCTGGCACTTGAAGTCGTGAGGGTGGACTGCCACCCGAATGCCATGTCGCTGACGACCACCCTGAAAAATGTTCCGCCAAGAGCACCTGCTGAAAAACTCAAGGAAAACAAAGATGTCAGAACAACAAAGGGCCAGAAGAAAAGATCCTTATATTCCCTGTTTTTCATACGGATAAGGGATGAGGTATATTCCAGGGTATCAAGACTTTTTCTAAAAATCGCCCAGTCTGCTTTTTTTAAAATTTTTGGCAGTACATTAAAAAACAATGCCGATAAAAGGGTATGTAGGATGGAGTTTTGAAACCGGGATTTCCTGTTTTTCTTTCCTGCCGCCCTTTGCACCAATAGTATCAGTACAAAAAAAATCAACACCACCTGGAACATAACAAACAGGGCGATAAAAACCGCCACATTTATGGGACGGGTGCCGTGGTAGGCAAGAAAAGAATACACCAGTGATATCCCGGCAAGCCCCCCGAAAAAAAACATGGCATAGGCACTCCAGGTATAAAGGAAAGAAAAAATACTGCCTGGCAGCAGCGCCAATCCTTTTTTATTTTTTTCTTTAAAAAATTCTTCTTTTCTGTAAGACAGCCATGACAATAAAAGGGCGTTGTCCGTCTGGCAATGATCCTTGCAGCGGGTATAAATTTTACGGTCTTTGATGGCCCGCAGCCGGATATCTTCTGCAGAATCCAGGGCATCATCCTTACTGATGAGATAATCCAGATCAATGATATCTTTTAATCTTATTTTCATTCGTTATTATTAACAGATCATTGCATTTTTCACAATTAATCTTGAAATGTCATCCAGAAGTTTTGAGTTTAGGTTCCAGCGGTGCCAGTAAAGATTAACCCTGACGTGACAGGACGGCACCATATCAACCAGGAGGCCGGATCTGATAGGGTCAAGCCCCTGAAGATCGGGAATCATTCCATAGGCCAGGCCATCCATGATCATCTGAGCAAATTTTTCCGATGACGGCACATAGTGGACAGGAAAATTTTTAATGGGTTTCTTAAAAAATTTTTGAAAAAACTTGTCATGAAGATCATCCTTGCGATTAAAGATAACGGCAGGGGCTGTCTTCACGCTTAGTTCGTCAACCCCTTTTAAAAAATACTGTCTGATAAAGTTTTTAGTGGCGGCAAGCCGGTAGGTCATGGTTCCGATGGCTTCAACACTGCACCCTTGCACCGGTGATTTTTCCGAACTGATACAGCCTGAAACCTCCCCGTTTCTCAGCAGTTTATGGGTCTCATCCTGATCATCCACCTTTAAATCCAGAAGAATGTTCTGTTCTTTTAAAAACCTGCCGATTACCGGGAAAAACCAGGTGGCAAGGCTGTCGGCATTAATGCCCATGGGAAAAACGTGAAAGTGTGTTTCTCCTTTTTTTTCCAGGGTTCTTTCAAGATCAGCCTCAAGGCTTTTCACCTTGATATAATGTTTTAAAAGGTGTTTTCCGTTCAAGGTTGCCCGGGGTGGAACCGTCCGGGTGACAAGGACCTGCCCTGCCTGGTCTTCCAGCAGCTTTATGCGCTGGGATACTGCCGACTGGGTGATGTGCAGTTTTTGCGAGGCTTTGTCAAACCCTTTTTCATGGATCACACAGGACAGCGCTTCTAACAGTTTATAGTCAAACATCCTCTACCATTAGCATACCTAATAAGAGAAGAAAATAATTAACAGGAGTTAATACCCATCACTTCTTAATATCCGGGTACCGGATCTTTTTGTAGTAGGATTCAGACTGATAAACAGCTGCCAGGGGGTTGTGCCCTGTAACCCTATCCTTTACTGCCAAAACCGTGGTGGGGATATCGCTGAATTTAAAAAACAGGGCATCATGCCCCACGCACAGGCCCAGGAGGATATTAAACTCAACCTGCTCTTGGTTCAGGGCCTTGGCCTGGAATATGGGATTGCACATGGCCTCATCCGTGCCCTTGTATATTTTTTCATCATCTGATATGCCAATGCTCTCTTTGGATGTGTTCCCTGCCTTGCAACAAATGGAAACGACTTCAAACCCATACCCTGTCAAAATTTCTTCAACAATTTTGGCTTCCTTTGAAAGGCCCAGGCAAAAGGCAAGGCCAAGGCGTTTATACCCCATTTTCAAAGCAAATTCACAGGTCTCAACGATCCGTGTTTTGGTCGGCTGCATGATATAGGGGTGTTGATCCCGATTGGCATAACACTGGGCCTCCTGTAACGATGCCTTGTAGGCAAATGCTTTGACATCTTTGGGTTCATAGGCTTTATTGGCTTCTATTAACACCTCTTTTTGCGTCACTGTGGGACACCCCTTGTGCCCCTTTCCTTTGTCTGAAAAACAAATTCTTTGGGGAACCTCCACTTCACACGATGCGCAGGAAGGACTTGTTTTCTTCTTTTTTTTGTCTGTCATTTTTTTCTCCAGAGTAAAATTTGTCCTGATGCTTTAATGTCTATGCAAACTTTTTGTTGCCGTCAAGAAGGGATTTGTCATAAAAAAAGACTTGTCCTGACGAGAACACATCAGGACAAATCCGGGAAACTCATTGTCATGCCGTCCAATCCATCTCCTGGATGGAACTGACAGAACCGTCTTCATTTAATGCTATACTGGATTTTTTTATTCTGGCCTGCAAAAGATTGTCCTCATTTCGCAAATCAAAGGGGGTTTGTGCATTGACAAGATAAATGGCGCCAATGCCGGCATCCTTGATTTTTGTCAACTGCATTGCACCCTGGTCATCGTTTTCCCAGATGGTAAGGTCATCAAATATAGCGTCATTTTCATCAATCCAGAAATTTTTATCCAGATCATAGTCGCTTAACTCCCCGAATCCGTCGCCGGTGGTCGGTCCAAACAATTCATTGCCGTTATTGATGATCCCGTCCCTGTTTTTATCAAGACTAAGAAAACCACTGCCCGGCATCAACATGGAAATTTCTTCCTCTTCCCCATCCATGTCAAGATCAAATGAAACCCGGGTTTCAGACAATCGGGGAATTGTGGTGTCAAGATTGATTACCAGAGGATCTATCAGGACATACCCTTTTTCTTTATGGACAAACTGGTCTTCTCTGAAAAATTCTCTTTCAAGATTCATTTGAAAAGAAAAATCAATGGTTTTCCCATCTATTGTGTTGACAATCCCATGGGTAAAAAAATTGGTGGACTCCTTCTCCTGGTGGACATAGGTTCTTTTTTCAAATAATTCATATTCAATCATTTTCATGGGAGGTTGAGGATAGGGATTAATATTCACCCTGTCGAATTTAACCAGCTGAAGACAGCATCCTCTTAATCCACTTGAATTCAATTGCCGAGAAATCGCATCAAGAATCTGTCGCATTTTTTCAAGCTCGTTTAAAAATTGCCTGGAAAGCTCCATGGCATCCTGCCCGTTAAAAGCAGCAGCTGAATACCAATGGCTGGTAAAACCCATATCCACCTGCTGGAGGGACGATGCTGCATTAAATCCGGCAAGTCCCTGATCAAACAGATCAACAAACTTCATCTCTTTTTCAAATTTTACTTGATTTTTTTCTGAAAACGCCCGTGTCGAAGACAGGTTGACATTAGATGTATCAATCTTCAAGATCGGCCCCCTTTTTAATTTTTCGGCTGCCTCATCATCCTGAGTTGGGGCCGATATGTCTTTTTGTTTCCGGCATTCTCCAAAAACACCGTGAACCCGCACATACCCTTGTGCTTTAAAGATAAAGAAGAAGCAATTTTTGTACCTTTTCCCTATCTGTTTGATTTAACAAAACAATGTGAATTTTTAAAAATTATTTCAGATATTTTTCAGGAAAAAAATACCCATTTATTGAAGTAATTTCCCTTGGGATGATTAAATATATAATTAATTAGTCAAATTTGACTAATTAAACTTGACAAGTCGGAATTTATTCTTTATGGTTTGAAAAACACTTGAGAGGGCCAATATGAATGTTGCTAAATTTGTAGTGCTGGGAACACTGGATCAACTCATTTCCGGCAGTGGTTATGATATTATCCGTGAGCTGGACAAAAAAATGATCAGTCGATGGACCAATGTGAAAAAAGGGTCTATTTATAATGCCTTGAAAGTCCTTGCAAAAGAGGGTCATATTCTGGAAACTGAACGGTTAAAGCAAGGATCGTTTCCCACAATGACCCTTTACAAAATAACCGAATCCGGACAAAAATTATTTGACACCCTGCAGGCCCAAGCATTTTTAGGCCTTTATCCCTATTATTTTGGATTTAAAATTGCCTTAAAATTTAATTCCCGTTTATCGCCGGCTCAAATTCACAAATATGCGGATCAGGCCGTTAAGATCATAGATGCGATTATTGCCGGGATGGAGATGTATTTAGCATCCATCAGCAAATCTGATCCTCGATCAAAAACAGATCCTTTTTTTATTGAACACGATAAAATGCTGTTGAGACAGGAAAAAAAATGGATTCAAATGGCAATGGATCGACTGGATGGATAAAAAAAACAAATTTAAAACACTTGCCAATATTTTTTTGTTTTATTAGTCAAATTTGAATATTTAAATCTGATTAATTTAATTTGAATATTTACAAAGGGGAAGTCAAGTTATGAAAGCAAGCATGATGACGTTCAGTCAGACCGGGAACACGCTTAAGGTGGGCGATTCTATTAAAAGCGGGTTAAGAGACTATGGGTTTGAGGTGGATCATGTTCGATTTTTGCATCGGAAAAAGTGGAACCCTCAAACCGCTGATCTGATTGGGATAGGGTGCCCGGTATTTGAGAATCTGCCGGCAGAGTGTGTACTGGAATTTTTAAAAAAAAGCGCATGCCATTTCAAAGGGAAAAAAACTTTTGTTTACATCACCTCGGGCGGATCTCCTGCAAAATCATTATGGCATCTGGCCCAGGCTGTTCTGCAAACAGGCGCCGGGGTCATTGGGGGGTTGCAGCTGCGGGGGGCTGTCACAGTGCCTACCAAATTCGGGGAATTCATCGGACGACCCGACAGCCGGGATCTTGAGCATGCCCATGATTTTGGCCATGCTGTTGCAAAGGGATTTTTATACAACAGCACGCTTCCGGATCATTTTAGAGTAAGCCCTGATATCGGCGGTAAATTTTATAATTCAATCGGCCCGTGGCTGACATATCTGAAGAAAAAGACAACACCCATACCAAAATGGGATGCACAAAAATGCAATTTTTGCGGCAATTGTGCTTATGAATGCCCCACCGATACCATTACAATTCAAAACAAATCCATCCATTTTGGCAATACCTGCATGGTCTGTTACAGATGCTGGCATGTCTGCTCTCAGGGTGCGGTCTCGATCCGGTTTTCACCGGGTAACGGATTTATTGAAAGATCTTTGTATGCCAATAGAATGGAACGATACTTTGGCAACATTGGAAAGGATGAAATCATTGGAACCAATCTGTATAAAGATGTTCTGGCCAGAAAAATCCGATTAAAATATGACCGGAAACATCCAACCGCGGAGTTTGACGATGTCAGGTAATCTTTATACCCGTTCAATAAACGCTACCGATAAAATGGAGAAATCCCATGGATATAAAAAAAATGCTGTTTGACCCGGACCGGCGCGATTTCATGAAAACCATGGCTTTTGGGAGCAGTGCTGTTTTTCTTTTTGGCAGCCTTCCTTTTTTAACTTTTTCCTGCACCAGTTCAGGCACAGCCCCAGGCAAGGCTGCCGGTATCCTGGTTGACTTTAACAAGTGCACAGGCTGCAGGACTTGTGAAGCGGTCTGTTCCTCCTTTAATAAACCCAAAATTATAAATCAACACTCATTTCCAGGAATTGGAAATCCCTGTGACGCGAACATCAAGGTGTACACCTATAATCCTGACGTTGATATTCCTTCCATGTGCGCCTTGTGTGATGACGCCCCCTGCATACAGTCATGCCCCGTTGTTGAAGATCCTGTCACAAAAAACAGGGCATTGTTCAGGGATTCTTATACCCATGCCATCAGAAATGATCCTGACCGATGTCTGGGCTGCGGCAATTGCAAAGAGGCCTGTGAAAACAGCAGTGCCGGTATTATCCGGCAAAATTTGTCCACCCGTCTGCCCGAAGGCATCTGCACCCTGTGCAACGGTGATCCACACTGCGTAAAACACTGTCCCTACGGCGCCCTTAAATATATCAAAAAACCAATGGATTATCCGCTTGACAGACTATCACCGGACAAGGTTGCAAATAAGATTATCAAAGACCTGTATGGTATTTAAATTGGGGAGAAAAAAATGAAAACAAAACGATTCGGATATTATGGTGTTCTTTTGAATATTCATTTGACAACCGGCCGTATTGATAAAAGCCGCCTGTCTTTTGAGGATATTGACACTTATATTGGCGGACGAGGCCTTGGGATGAAACTTTTATGGGACAACCTTGAAAAGCCCGGGATTGACCCGCTTTCCCCCCAAAACCCGTTGATATTCATGCCCGGACCCTTTTCAGGGTTTCCCATACCCTGTGCTTCCCGTACCTGTGTTATCAGCAAATCTCCCTGTACATCCCCCCTTCTTTCAGACCATGCCCATGCCTCAACAATCAGTTATTCCAATTTTGGCGGGTTTTTCGGTCCTGAAATCAAGTTTGCCGGTTATGACGGAATTATAATTACCGGCAAAGCACCCGCACCTGTCTATATCCTGATTGACAATGACAGGGTTGACATAAAAGATGCCGCCCACTACTGGGGCATGGGAACAGATGAGTTTGATAAAAAATTTTCAACCGCCCTGGGAAGCAACCGATATCGCACCTGCTATATCGGTCCTGCCGGTGAAAACCTGGTGCCCTATGCCAGCATTATGCATACGGCTGCCAGGGCCGCCGGAAGAGGTGTGGGATGTATCATGGGATCTAAAAACCTTAAGGCAATTGCCATAAAAGGCTCCCACCTGCCGGAAACAGCCGATCATCAGATGCTGCTGGAAAGGATGAACAATTCAAGGAACTATTTTAAAGGATTGTCCCGGGGAAAAATCCTGTCTTATCTCTTTCGCAGCAAGGGAACTGCTTTTTTGCTTGAAAAAAAGAGCAAACAAGGTGTCATGACCGTAAAAAACTTTCAGGAAGGAACCTTTTCAGAAATTGATCAAATCAGTTGTGATGTTGCCAGAGAAAGACTGTGGGTTCGAGACTATGCCTGTTATTGCTGCCCTTTGGCCTGTAAAAAAAGCGGCATTGTAAAAAACGGTCTTCATAAAGGCCTGCTGGTCCATGACGGCCCGGAATATGAAACCGGCACCATGCTGGGTGCAAACCTAATGATATCTGATTTGGAGAGTATCATGAAATTGATATATGATGGAGACAACTTCGGACTTGATATCATTTCAGCCGGCAATGTCATTGGTTTTTTAATGGAAGCCTATGATAAAGGAATCATAGACAAAAATTTTCTGGATGGGATTGATCTGACCTGGGGGAATGCTCAAGCAGCCATAAAAATACTGGAAAAAATTGCAAAAAAAGAAGGAATAGGTGTTCTTGCCGCCAAAGGGGTAAAGGCATTGTCCAAACACATTGATTCTCAAAGCGCTGATTTTGCCATGCATGTCAAAGGGCTTGAACTTGCGGCTCATAATGTCCAGGCAAATCCGCCCAAAGGCCTTTGCTATGCCACTGCCAACAGGGGAGCCTGTCATCAGAACGGTGAAACCATAGAAGAGCAGGACTTCAGAGCACTGATTGATGCCCTTGGAATTTGCAGATTTGCCTGCACACCCCCTCTTGGGCTCAGCCTTAAAAAGCTTGCCGGATTACTGGAAAGCATTACAGGCGTTCAAAGGACACCGGAGGATTTATTATTAGCCGGCGAACGGATATTCAACCTTGAAAAAATGTTTAATTATACAGAAGGATTCAATCGGCAGGACGACAACCTGCCTGAAAGGTTCTTTAAAGATCCCTTATCCTTTGGCCCCAAAAAGGGAGCAGTCCTTGATAGAAAAGAATTTGAAACCCTGCTTTCCAAATATTATCAAGCAAGGGGCTGGGACCCTGAAACCTCAAAGCCCCAAGAGCCAAAACTTGCACAGCTTGGGTTGTTATTTACAAAAACCCGGTGAGAGCTTGCTTTTTTTAGGCTTAACTTTAAAAAGATGAAGCCGTTGTATCAAAAGGTATACCCCATGGAAAAATGGAAACTGCCGGCACTTTCATTGGGTTTGGGGTCCAGTTTATGACCGTACAGAAATCCGATGGGACCAATGGGGGTCAGATATCGCAGTCCAATGCCGACAGAATCCCGAAATGATTCTGAATCGCTCCTGCCCTGGGTTCCTGCCACGGTACCGATATCATAAAATGTGGTCAATTCCAGATTCAGTCCCAGGTCACACCGGGCCTCCAGGGAGCCGAGGATGACCTCACGGCCGCCCACGGCCTGACCGCTGGCATCTATCCGAAGCAGGTTTTCGTCAAACCCCCTGACCGTGGAAGTGCCGCCAAGAAAAAACAACTGGTCTTCAGGAACATGGGTATTGCTGCCATAGGGCTGTATAAATCCATACCGCCCCCGGACCGCAACCGTCAGGGGTTCAAAAAGGGTATAATAGAACCGGGCATCCAGCCGGTATTTGATAAAATCATCCTGGTCATTTCCAATTCCTTTGGAAATATCAAGGTCGGCAGATGAAAAAATACCGTTCCTAGGCCTGACATATGAATCCGTAGTTTTATAAACCAGGCCGGGGCTGGCAACGATAATATGCCTGGGGCTGTAGTGTTCTGTTTCCACACCCGTCAACTGCCGGGTCCGGGTCAGGTATTGTTCCCGGAACTCATAAACAAATCCCAGGCCGGCCGTCAGTTTTTTTTCAAAAAACGACTGGGAAAAATCCTGGGACGCGCCATAGGTTAAGGTGCCGAAATCTTTATTAAATTCTTCCCGATCTTCGGTAAACAACCGCGTACTGGATGCTGTCCGTGTGGAGAAAAGCCTGGGGTCTGTTAATGAAATATCGGCTTTATAGCCGATCTGGCTGATCTCTGCCCCGGATTGCAGATCAAGATTTCTACCCGCAAAGTTATGATCTCCTATCAGCGTATTAAAGTAGAAATGGCGTTCTGTATCATATCCTGTCCCGGCTTCAAAAAAGTATGGCTTTTTTTCAGCCACTTCCACGACAATATCCATCTCATCTTCAGCGGTTTTCAACCCGAGGGTCCTGAACCTTGCCGAATCAATGGCATTGATATCCAGGATATTCCTGCGGCTTTCAAGCAGCTTTGAAAGCAACAGGGGTTGACCCTCTGCAATTTCCATTTCATTCTCCAGGACATCCTCCCGGGTCCTGAAATTGCCCATATAAAAAATCTGTCCCACCGTCACCCTTGGGCCTTCACTGATTTGATAGAAAAGATTGCCCCGGGATCTGTCCTGTGTAAACTCCGTCACTGCCTTTACCGCCACATGGGGATAGCCTGCTTCTGAAATTTTCTCCTGCAGTTTTTTTTCATCCGTTTCAATCATTGATTCATTGAAAATTCCACCGGGTTTCAATTCAAAGACAGACAAGGCCATTGCATGCGGTATTGCGGTCAGGCCATTAACTTCAACTTTACCCACAAGGGTTTGGATGCCTTCATCAATTGCAAGATATATTTCAACCACTCTTTTAGGACTTTTGTCAGAAGAGGAGAACTCCTTGATCTGGATTTTTTTTTCCACCCTTGCCCCTGTATACCCTTTTTGCCGATAAATCGCCCGGACAGCATTGATATCCGCTTCAAGTACCTGTGGCACATAACTGCCCTCAGATCCAAATCCCCTGGTCCTTGTCAGTATACTTTTTAAGATTTCTTTTTCTGAAATGGCATGATTGCCGGAAATCTTAAGTCCGGACACGCGGTAGGGACGGCCTTCATCAATCTCGAGGACCACCTTCCGTATGGAAGGATCCTTTGGATCATTGTCAATGATCCGTTTCTCAAGGACAACATCCAGGTATCCATTTTCTGTATAGATCTTTTTCAGATTGCGGATACTCTTTTTTAATCCAAAATTATTTTTGTTCCCTTCTTTGGAAAAGACCATTTCTTTTTTAAGGGTATAGTCCCTGAACTTTTTATTCCCATGGAATGAAACCTCATACAGGGGACCCTCTTTAATATTAAACATCACAGCCACAGTTTTTTGTTTATCATCCTTTATAACTTCTGCAGCTACCTGGACATCGGCAAATCCTTTTTCACGGTAAAAAGAAATAAAATTTTTAATATCCTCTTCCAGAGCTTTTTTGACAAACCGCTTGGCACTGCCAACCAGAACTGAGGCTTTCCAGGTGTTGATCCGAAGATTCAGCCGCAAAGAAGAAAAGTGATGATTTCCAACAATTTTTACCGTGTTGACACTGTAAAAATCTCCTTTTTCAATCTCAACGAAGATGACATAGTTACCGTCTGCTTCATTCTTATGAGCAGACACCTTGATTTGAGGGTCTGTATATCCCTGATCTTTAAACAGGTTCTTTATCCGTTCCGGCTGCTCATTAAGTTTTTTTTCTGAAAAAGAATCCCCTGTAAAAATGCTCATCACATTGATGACTTCCTTTTGAAACAAAGGAAAGGCATTGTGTATGACAATATCCTTGATTCTTCCAAAAGGTGTCAGAGAAAAGGAAAGGATAACACCTTCAGGTGTCAGGTCCGGATCTGCCACATGGACGGATTGAAACATATTGGAGTCCACCAGTGCGGCAATGGCCTTTTCAATCTTGTCAAGGCTGTACAGATCCTGTTTTTTTATGGGAATAATGTCTCTGGCCATGGATTCCCAGAGGTGATGATCTGTTTTACTGTCCGTGATATGAATGACAATATCAAAAATCTTTTGCCCGGAAAAATTTTTAAAATGGTCCTGGTTTGTTTCCTGGGCCGGGCAAAGGTTCTGAAAACAGACCAGAATCAAAAGTGCTGTAAAAAACGCTTTAGACCAAAACCGGATATTTTCATAAACATATTGTTGCGTCATTTTGTTCTTCTCGTTCTTTGTAAAAAAAGATCCATGCTTACCGAAACTCCAGCCGGTACTTAAGTTCTCCGCCGAACTTCCCGCCTGAATCCTGAAATCCGCTCATCATAAGGTTTTCCAGCAGCTTATAATAGGTTGTCACCCGCTGAACCGTTTCACCATTCCGGGTATCCACCCCATAGGTGACACTCATCTGTCTGGACAGGTCCTTGCCCACGGTCACGTGGACGTTCTGTGATCCGGAATTATTCTGATCATTCATCTGGATTTCCAGTTGATCCATACCGGTTGCCTCTTTCAGGCTTTTCTTGAGCGCATCTGCCAGGAGACCTGAAACAATTTCACCGGAGGCAGCCTTCCCACTTCCCTGGGCCTGCCCCAACTCACGGGTGGTTTTGCCAAAAGCGATCAGGGAAATGATATCGGCATGGGCCTCAGAAGGGTCTGAAGAAAACTTTAAATTCAAGTTATCCGTGGTGCCTGAAACACTCAGGGTAATGGTCCAGGTCCGAATGGTCATTTCCCCGTCAATTTCAATATTGGGTTCTATTTTATAGGGATTTACAAAATCAATAACCCCTTTTTTAACTTCAAATTCTGCTTTGTGAAAGGTAATGGTCCCTGAATCCACGGTTGCCCGGCCGCTAAGCAACGGCGTAAGAACGGTTCCCTGGATGGTAAGATCAGGGCTGACCAGAAGGTATGCCAGATTATTGTCCACCAGCAGAGACTCTTGCCGGCTGACATTAACATTCAGGGCGATTCGCTCAAAAAAAGAATTTTTCATTTCTTCCTTTAGCGGAGCAGTTTTCCGTGTCCTCTGGGTGGTTGCGGCAATCAGATCCAGGTCCACATCTCTGTAATACCGACCTTCCAGCAGAACAATCTCTCCTGTCAGATCTGCTTTTTCCTGGGTGCCAAAAAGGGCCAGGCGGCTGTTCAGTGTTAACTCCATCACATCAGGGATATCCAGGGTCAGCTGGTGGGCATTAAATTTAAGATCAACATCCTGGAAATCACCATTGGCAATTCCCACACTGCCGCCAATGTCAAATTGGCCCTGGTCCAGAAAACCTGTAAACCGGACAATTTCTATTTTTCGGGGGGTCACCCGGACATGACCGGACATATTCTTAAATTCCTGCTCCAGGTGATCCATGGTCATGGCCAGATCATCAAAGGTCAGGTCTGCATGGACAAGAGGATCTTTTACCGTGCCCTTAAGGGAAGCCAACATATTGATCCTGCCTGTGGCAGTCTCAATTTCTTCTACAAAAGGGCTGATGATTTCAAAGGGAAATGATCCGGTTGCTTCAAAATCAAGATCTTTATTAAAAGAACCCTGCCCCTTAACGATCAGGCTGCCGCTGTTTGCAAAATCAATCTGCGCACTCGGAAGGGTGAGTTCTCCCCCCTTATAGAAAACCATGGTCTTTTTTGTCTGTAAAAAAGGCTGGTTCTCCCAGGATAGGGCAAGGCGTGAAATATCAGCAGATGCCTGGATGTCTTTGAACGTGTCAACCTTGCCCTTAACGTTCATATCCAGGGACAACACCCCGCTTTGAAGCATGTCTTTTGGGACGGCGTTCAGGGAGCTGAGATCAAACGCCTGTGTGGTCATGCGGATGTCAAAAGCATGATCGTCCAGCCGTACACGCCCCTTGGCCTTAATCATAGACCCCGGGGCGACCCTGACCTCCATATCATCGATCTGGATGACCTTGTCTTCAAGGGTTGCAACAGCGGATGCCTTTTCCAGCGTCTGCCCGCGGATTTCAAGGCGGTTTCCGGCAAAGGTCAGACTTCCGGCAAGCTGGTCCGGATCTCCTTTAATCCGACCCTTAAGGGATACCTTTCCCTTCATGTCTTCAAAAAAATCTTCCAGGAAAACAGCGTCCGCTGCAAGGCTTAAGTCCATTTTGGGATGGGTTGCCATTTCCAGGGTACCGGGATTCAGCAGCATGACCTGGCCGGTGATATCCAGCCGGGAGTTTTTATTTTGAATCCCTGACTGAACAATTTTCACAACCCCGTTGGAAAATGCCAATTGTGCTCCGGCATCCTCGATCCAGGTGTTTTTAATGTGAATCTTTTCTCCTTTTACCACTGCCCTGGCCACTGGCGATACTGTCGTTCCATCCAGATCAATCTTTCCTGTGAAAATTCCCTTCAGATCCTGGTCAGGAAAAATATCTTCAATCTTTAAATTCTCAAATAATATGCCAAGCGCAAGAGGCTTTATTGATTCTGGCTCAACTCCATCGCCAAACAGGTCTATCCAGCCGCTGGCCGTTACAACAGCACCCTGCTGTTCTGCAAGGGCCCTGTCAATATGCACCCGGCCATTCCGGTCAAGGGTTGCCTTCAACAAAAGGCTGGCTGCAGGAAACTGATCCGTCTTCAGACCCTGGGCCGTTGCATCCAGAACCATTTGCGGGTGAAACACTGAGCCGTCAACATCTGCCGTCATCAGAATCCGGGCATCCAGCGGCGTGTGCCTGGATTGATATGCCAGTTGTTTTGCCTGGATATCAGCTGAAATGTCTGCTGTTATTTTTCCTGGAAAAACTCCCCTGCCTTTCAGGCTCGCAATGGAAGAAAGTCTTCCTTTCAGATCCTTTTCAAGGCCCGGTACGCAGGACAGTTCCGTGCCGTCCTGGCGAAGATTCAGCTGAAAAAAGATCTGATCCAGATCCTGTTTCTCTCCAAAAAATCCATCGGGAAAAGCCTCTTTAAAATCAAGCATCCCGTCCAGAAACAGATTTCCAAGGCTGGACGTCAGTCTGGACGGCAGGATGGTCATAACTCTGTCCCTGAGGACCGACTTGAAAACAATCGCGTCAATGGATTGATTCAAAACGGTTCCCGGGCCAATGGATATGGAAAAATCCATGTCCGGGTTTCCAAACTGCCCCTTTGCCGACAAAACGAAATCAGCCGTCCCAGTGGGTAAGACTTCTGATTTTAAGATTTTTTTTACTTCATTAAGATCAAGGCGGGAATTCAAGGTTACATCCAGAACCGGTGTGGTAAACATATTTTCCACCCTGCCCCGGATGTCCATATCAACACCATTCAAAGCGGTTTGAACCCTGATATTGGAGAGTGTTTCCCCCAGGAAATCCGCCCGGGCTGAAAATGGGGATAAAACCGCTGAAATCTCTTTTTGACGAATCCTTCCCTGCCGGATCTTTGCTGTTATACTGGCAGACTGGCTGGCCAGATCAAGTTCGGTAATCGACAGGTCAAGACCTGAAATTAAAGCTGAAAGATCCTGATCCAATGCTTTAAAATCAATGGTTCCGTTCTTCAACACAACCTTGGTTATCCTGATATTCAATGGAATGGTAAAAGATCCTTCCGGGTTTTCAGATATTTGTTTGGAATCAAGGGATGGCGCGACGACAGCAGATAAAAGATTCAGTTCCCCTTTTTGTGACAGTTCAAGGTCTAACACGGGTGATTCAGCCCTAACCAGAGAAAGGCAGAGTTCCCCTGACACAAGGTTTCGCCAGGACAGGTCAACGGATAACCGGGAAATATGGGCTATCTTTTTTTTATCCTGTCCCTGTAGCAAAAGATTCTTGATGTGGACGGACCCTGAAAAAACAGACACGGAAAAGTCTTCCCAGGACAGAACACCTGGGATCACCTGGTTGATTCGTTTTACAAGAACACTTTGAAATGTGCGGCTTTCAAGGAAAAGAACTGCTGCAAAAATCAGCACTGCCAGGACTCCTGCCAAACACCCGAAAACGAGACTAATTTTTTTTCTTCGACTCAATAAATCTATATCCTAATTCCCTGTTCGGTTAAGATGCTGTGTCAGTATAGTTAGAGACCATCCCAAAATGGAGGCTAATTCAGCGACCCTGTAATTAAATACTGCGGATTATACCCTGTCAGAGGAAAATCAGTCGTTTATGATAACAGATTTTAATACGTGTTTCACAGGAATTATTACGCGGGTATTCGGCAGCTTTGAATGAATGCCTTCTTCAAAAGCATGCAGTTGATGCTCCGCTCCATGCATGGTGACAGCTACTCCGGGTTTAAGGTCCAATACCATTTTTATGGCCTCTAAAGGAGATGCGCTCGGCGAAGGAATCCCTGTCGGAACAAACGCGATATCTGACGGGTAATTCTTCAGCAGCACATAACCTGAGTC
>JAHJLN010000016.1 GCA_018821715.1 Pseudomonadota bacterium
GAAATTATGGTACGTTCCTTTACTAAAAATCGAGTGGACAATTTCCGGTATTTTTGAATACCAGATGGTGACTCCCGGTTTTGGAGACAGAGTGTTGATATAAACTTGGTTTTTAACATGCGATGTCATGTTTGGCTTATACATCAAGCCCCTCTGTTTTACAATCTTTTAAGGGGGATATATGGACCTGGTCAGTTACTATAAACAGCACGGCTGGATTAGATCTGCCATAATGATTTCCATGGTAGTGCTCTGCATTCTTAGTGTTGTGATCTTTATAGAATATATTTATCAAAAACAGATGCACGATGAAAACATGGAAAATCGCTGCAAAGAGATATCCGCCTCCATTGTCGGGGGAATGACGGACGCACTGTCTACCGGAGATAATGATATTGTAAGGGATCAGTTTAAAAGACTTCATAAGGTGCTGCCGGAAATCGATGTGTTTGTCTATGATTATCAATCAAAGATCAGTTTTTCAACAAACCCGGAAACCATTGGGAAATCTTTTAAGGATTTTTTGAATGATTCTAATAGTGTCATGCAAAATGATCGTATGCTTAGAACAGGAGAAAGCGGCGGGCTGATCAAAAAAAAGGTGGCTGATAAGCTGTATTACGGTTCCCTTATGCCGAGCCGAAATGAAAAAACCTGCTATCATTGTCATGGCAGTTCAAGGCAGATCATTGGCGGTATTGCCGTCCTGGTTGACAATTCGAGTGCGGTAAAATCAATGGGAAAAGCCCGCAATATCAGCATTATGGTCGGTGTATTCGGGGTGGCCATTGTTATTTTACTGGTCTGGGTTATTTTTTCCAGTATGGTGTCTAAACTCAATGTCACCTGGGAAGAGATACGGGATACCAGTGATTCGGTTGCAAGATTTTCTCAAGAGGTCAGAGAGATTTCAAACCGGATTGACGTCAGTGCCAACCAGGGCAATAAAATGGCGATGCAGGCATCCTCTGCTGCAATGGAAATTTCAGAACATATCACCAGCATTGCTTCTGCTGCCGAAGAGGTCAGTTGCCAGATTAATGATGTCAATAAGAATTCCATAGACGTTTCAATTGAGATCAAGTCATCAAATCAGAATATATCCGACGCCTCCACCAATATCGGATCGGTTGCTGCCGCAGCCGAGCAAATGTCGTTTTCAGTGACAACCGTTGCAACGGCCATGGAGCAGATGTATGCCAGCCAGAGTGAAATCACAAAAAGTTCCGCCAGATGTGCCGCCATCACCAGCGGCGCCTCGAAAAAGGCTTCCAGGACATATGAGGTGGTCTATAACCTGGGAGAGGCTGCGTCCCAGATCGGCAATATCATAGACCTGATAAACGGCATTGCCGGCAAAACAAATCTTCTGGCACTCAACGCCGCCATTGAGGCTGCAGGTGCGGGTGAAGCAGGGAAGGGATTTGCAGTAGTTGCAAATGAAGTAAAAGAGCTTGCAAAACAAACCTCTGCGGCAACAAAGGATATCCGGAAAAAGATTCAGGGCATGCAGGAAAATACAGGAGAAGCCATTGAGGCCATTGAGGCCATAACAAAGGTTATCACCGAGGTTGATATGATCATGGGCGCCATTGCCTCTTCGGTTGAAGAGCAGACAGCGACAACCAATGAGGTCACCAGAAATGTTGCTGAATCAGCTGAATCAGCTGATTCTGTCGCAAAAAACATTAATCTTGCAGCCGATAAAACTGAAGAAGTGGCCGAGAGCATGAAACATGTGACAGATCTTGAAATGGGGGTTTCCAACAACCTTGAGCAGACGGCAATCGCTGTGGGTGAGATTGCAAAAGATGTCGCGCTGTCCTCACAGACTGCCAGAACGGTTTCGGAAAATTCTGAAAGACTTTCCAAAATGGTGAATGAGATTCTGGAAAGCTCCATGTCCCAGAAAGAACAGACCGATCAACTGGCGCAGATCGCCATCAAGCTTAAAAAATTGACAACAGCATTCAGGTTATAACCATGAACCTGATAAAGATTCATCATAAGTCCCAGTATGTCACCTTCAGGCTGGCCGATAACCTGATTGGAATTAATATACTGGATATCAGGGAAATTGTTCCCTATATAAAGATTACACAGGTCCAGCAGACCCCTGCCTTTGTTCTGGGACTGATAAATTTGAGGGGACAGATATTGACGGTTCTTGATATCGGTGTGTTGCTTGGCCTTGAAAAACGGGAGGCCCATTCAAAGAGCCATATCATTATTTTCAAGCATAAGAATGTTGGATTTATCGTGGATCAGATCGGTGACGTCATTGGTACGGATCAAAAACATATGGAATCCATCCCTGCCAATATTGATGCAAATATCCAAAAATATATGGAGAATATCATCAACCTGCCGGATGAAATTTTAATGATTTTAAATGCAAAAAAAGTATTGTCGTACATGCAAACCAAGGATGAGAAGACGCCCAAGGAATACCTATGAACGGTGAAGGACAGGATGCTCTGGATGGAATGTCGTCAGAGTTTATTGCAGAAATAAAAGATGACCTTGCCAGCCTGGAACCCGATCTTCTGGCCATGGAAGAAAAGGGTGCCAATGTTGACGATGATCTGATCAATCATGCATTTCGATCCATTCACAGTATTAAAGGCGGCGCTGGATTTATCAATTTCAAAGCGCTTTCAAGTTTAAGCCATGCCATGGAAAATGTACTGATGAGAGTGAGGGAAAAAAGTCTTGTCATTACGTCTGAAATTGTAGATGCGCTTCTTTCCGGATTTGATAAAATGAAGCTCATGGTTGATTTAATGGGCACGGATAAGGTTTGTGACTATGAAGAACAGAAATTGGCACTTCAGAAAATATTGAGTCCAAAAGTCCAAAAAGAGGATGCCGACAAAGCAAAAAAGAAAGCAAAACCCAAACCGACTTTGGAGAACACTCTGCCTGACTCCGGTCAAAAAGCTAAAAAGTCAAAAAAACACGCCAATGGCGACGACAAAACGCTTCAGGTCGTAAAGCCCCTTGGAGACAGCTCCCTGTTCTTTGGCAAGGCCTTTCCCGTGGATAAAAAACGGCTTGAAAATGCATTGAACAGCCAGAAATTTGTTTATGCGGTCCACATAAGATTTGAAAATGATCTGGCGGCCAAACAAAAAGATGTGGATTCCATCATTGAAGACATCAAGAGCATCGGGGACCTTTTATTTTTCGATCTTGAAAATTTAAAAGACAAAACAGGTAAGGAGGGGTTTTTTTGTGTGATTTCAACCATACTTGATTTGCCCCTGCTGTCCCAGGTCCTTGAAATCAACAGGACCCAGATGGCTTTGGTTGACAGGCAGTTCACCGACTATGAGGCGATTTTAAAGGGGCTTTCACCCAAAGCTGCAGTGGATAAACCCAAACAAAAATCTTTTGCTCCGGAAGAACCGCCACCCAAACCGGACAAAGCATCAGCCATCACTATACCTGAATCGAAAATGGAAGCCTTGGCAACGACTCAAACCATCAGGATCAGTGTGGACCTGATTTCAAAGCTGATGAACCGCGCAGGTGAGCTGGTCCTTTCAAGAAATCAACTGCGGCCTCTAATGGAGAAATATGCCCAGGAAAACAGCAAGGCATCCAATATGATGCAGAACCTGGATATGGTAACCACGGATATCCAGGAAGCCATCATGCAGATGAGAATGCAGCCGATCATTGATCTTATGGGAAAATATAAACGGGTGGTAAGGGACATTGCCAGGCGGATGTCCAAAAAAGTTGATTTCATACTTGAAGGCGCAGATGTTGAAGTTGACAGGAATGTGCTGGAAAAACTGGCCAATCCCGTGACCCATTTGATTAGAAACTGCATTGATCATGGGATTGAATCTCCGGAAGAAAGAAAAAAAAGATCCAAGCCTGAAACCGGCACCATCAGTATCAAGGCATTTCATCAAGGCGGACATGTCCATATCATTATATCGGATGACGGGGCTGGTATAGATCCCCAGCTGGTATTATCAAAAGCCTTTGAAAAAGGACTTGTTTCAGAAGACCAGGTTGAAAAGTTTACCGATAAGCAGAAAATCGAATTGATTTTTTTCCCTGGATTTACCACTTCCGAGGAAATTACAGACATATCCGGCCGCGGGGTCGGGATGGATGTTGTTAAGACCAATATTGAACGGTTAAGGGGGCAGATCGAGATTGATTCTGTCAAAGGAGAAGGCACCACGGTCCACCTGATCATTCCCCTGACCCTTGCCATTGTCCCTTCTTTAATTGTGAGTTCAGGAGATGCAAGATTTGCCATCCCCCAGGCCAATATAAAGGAAGTCATCTTTCTTGAACCCGGGAAAATTCATAACCAGGTGGAAAATATTGCAGGCTCCGAAGTGCTCAGACTTAGAGAGCATCTGCTTCCCATATTAAGACTTCGCAATGTTCTGGGGATTAAAACCTATATTGAAAAAAAAGGCGCCCAAAAAAAAGAGGAAGAGAAAAGAAGGGCAATTGCAGACCGTCGCCAGGACCTTATGCCGCCTGATCCTGTAGAAAAAAGACACAAAAAAACAGACCGCCGCAAAACCCAGTGGGATACCACTTATGTCATCATGTTAAAACTGGGGGTAAATGTTTTCGGGCTTTGCGTAGATGAGCTGTATGACATTGAAGAAGTTGTTGTCGAACCCCTGTCGGAATATATCAAGCATTTAAAGTGCTTTGCCGGCACCACCATCCTTGGGGACGGTGATGTGATCATGATTCTGGATGTACCGGGGATTGCCTCTTTTTCATCCTTGAGATTTGATACCATTAAAAGCGAGGAATTAAAGCGGAATCAGTTAAAAGAGAAAACAGATCAAGAAAGAGGGGAAAAGAGAAACCTTATTGTTTTTAGCAATGGCAATAAAGAGTATTTTGCCCTGGAACTTAAAAGTGTGTCCCGGCTTGAACCCATCAAGCCTGCAGATATCCATTATACGGGAAACCTGAAATATGTGGAATACAACAACACGGCTGTTTTGCTTTTTTCAATGAATGACTTTTTGCCGGCCAGTGCCTGTGAGTTAAAGGAAGAAGAAATTTTTGCCATTTTCCCCAAACATATTTCAGCAAAGGTGGGGATCATTGCATCAAAAATAATAGATACCATTGAAACAGATGAAAAATTAACCCGGGATGTCACTTGTTCTGAAGCCGTCCTTGGGAAAATATTTATTGATAAGATGATGGTGCAGGTGCTGGACCATGAAAAATTTGCCACGCTTATTGAACATAAAGCAGTCATTGAAACGGATCCTCTTTAAGGCAGGTTATGAAAATACTGATAGTTGATGATAAAGCTTCCATACGGTCGGCAATGAAGAAGATCCTGGCCGGACTTGGATTTATGGACATTACAGAAGCTGTTGATGGCGAGGATGCCTGGTATAAAATAAATGAAGAGTTTCGAAGCACCAGGACCCGCTCGTTTGAGTTGATTATTTCTGACATGGAAATGCCCAGGATGTCAGGACTTGAACTGCTTCGAGCTGTAAGGAGCAGCACTGTCCTGAAAGACACCCCCTTTATTATGGCCACCACGGTCACTGCAAAACAGATTATTCTGGAGACCATGCGCCTGGGGATCCAGGCGTATATTATAAAGCCCTTTGATGCGACAATGGTTGAGTTAAAGCTGAAGCAGTCAGGAATATTATAGAGAGAAAGCGTCACATGGTCGATAAGCTTACGGTTATCATTGCAGATGAAAATCCGGATTTTGTTCATCTTTTAAAAGAATTATGCAGCTCTATCAGCGGACTCAACAGCCCGGGAATCGCTCGTTCCAAAGGTATGCTGATTGCAAAAACCAATCACCAGAACCCCGACCTGATCTTTCTTGATCTTACTGCCGGAATGGGGGGGATCAAGATCATTGATACCCTGAAGAAAATCAATCCCGACCTTAATGTGATTATCACCTATGATCCGGATCATCATGATTCAGATATCCTTGTCCAGGCGCTTGAAATGGGGGTTTACGAGTGTATTGAAAAACCCTTGGAGATTAATTCCAGGCAATTTAGTGAATTTCGACTTCATCTGCTGACCATTATCGGGCTTTTAAGAAGCCGTAAAAGATTTTCAAACAAGCCGGCAATAGACTATAAAAACAAGTTTTTCATGCCCCTTAAACCAGTGGAAAAACCGGCAGACAAACCGGCAGACAAACCGGCAGATAAATCGCATATTTCAGTTCTTCCCACAGGAAAAATTGATATTGTGGTCATGGCCTCTTCAACCGGCGGACCTGAAATTTTAAGCCGGATTTTTTCGATTTTACCCGGCAACCTTAAGGCGCCTATCCTTCTGGTTCAGCATATTCCCGCAACCATGACACACTATTTTGCAAAAAGCCTGAATGAGAAATCCGAACTGAACATTTTTCAAGCCGTCCACGGGGATGAGATCCTGCCGTCAAACGTCTATATAGCGCCTGGCGGGCAGCACATGACCGTATCAAATCCCGATGATCAGGGCAAAAGGATGATACAATTGAACAGCAACCCGCTGGTGAACAGTGTCAGGCCGTCTGCGGACGTGCTGTTTGAATCCATTGCCCGGTCTTATCAGGGCAATATCCTTGCCGTTGTTTTGACGGGAATGGGGGAAGACGGTAAGAAAGGCGTGGCAGCCATGAAAAACAAAGGATGTATTTGTATTACCCAGAAAGCGGAAACCTGTGTGGTATACGGTATGCCAAGGGCTGTGGATGATGCAGGACTGTCAGATGAAAGCCTGGACCCGTTAAGCATTACACAGAAAATTGCCATGGCAGTCCAATAAAACCGGGAAAGCTTTCTCAGCTGTTTTATCCCAATTTTTCAAGTTGTTATACCATTTTGGGTATGGTATGGTGAAGAAAACAGTTGATAGTATGTTTTTTAAATGGGAGAGCTGATGGATTCCATCAATGAAAAAAAAAGCACCAATACTTTCCCCTTTGAATCTCTTCACCGGTTCCGGACTGCGGTTTCCCCTGATATAGAAAAAGACTCTGATTATGCGGCACATTCATATGATAACAGGGGCCGGGTTTCTGATATGGCCGCATCATTACAGTCCAAGCTGGGTTATTTCCAAACCCGTCTGGCCGCCAGTTCCTTCTTGTCCGAAGCTTTTTCATGGCAGGTCAAGACGGCAAAAACTTCAGATCCCGACAGGCTTCTGGCAAAAGCCGATGCCAGTGCAGATGAAAAAGATTTTTCAGTTGAAATCGACACCCTTGCAACAATTCGAACCGCTGTCAGCAACAGACTTGCCAGCGATGACGCCACCGTGTTTGAAACCGGAACCTATTCTTATACCCTGACCATTGGCACAGACGTTACTGCCGTATCCATTGATATAGAAAACGAAATCGGGGCGCCTGCAACCAATCGTTCCGTTCTTTTAAGCCTGGAAAGATCCATCAACCGACTGGGCCTTGATGTGACAGCAACGCTCACTGATACAATCGTTAGAGATTATAACCCTTACAGGGAGAATGCATATAAAGACGTTTCCTATCTAACCGTCAGCAGCACCACCACAGGAGAAGACACAGCCTTCTCTTTGTTGGATACCAGCGGAGACCTTATCGAGTCACTGGGGCTGGACAGCGTCAATAGTTTCGGCCACAAAAATCAATACAGGATAGATGGGACTCAGGCACAGTCAAATTCAAATAATATCGATATTGCATCCGGCAAGGTGAGTGGATATCTTTTAGGGACAACAGATTCAGGTCAGAATCTCAAGATCAATGTATCCCCCGGCAAAAATGCCCTGGCATTTGAACTGACACAGATTATTAACGACTATAATGAATTGATCCGATGGATAGATGAAAACGACAGTGTCATCAGTCCAAATCTTAAAACAACTCTTTTCAAGGATCTTTCCAGCATTGCCACCCGGGATAAATCCTTGAAGGCAAAGCCTGCTGTCAACACAGACAATGCGGCCGCAGTTCATGTTGATTTTGCCACTGTCTTGAACCTGGAAAACAAGAACACCATTGATGGTGATCTTGCCGATATCGGCTTGACATTGAACAATGACGGCACCATTGATATCAGTGAAGAATTTTCAGCATCTGTCACAGAAAACTTAAGACAGGTCCATGATGCCCTTGCCGGAACAAACGGGTTTTTTACAAAAATATCAGATGCCATGGAAAACATCCATTCCAGAAAAGAGAGCAACTACGTCTTTGCGTTTAACAGCATCCTGTCCTATGATGCCAACGGAACCAACCGCCGGTCCATCTATAAAACCAACAGTTCCTCCATCATCAGTTTTTTCGCCTGATCAAAACATCTTTTAATCAAAAAATTCGGTAAAAAACAATCCAAAGTCCTAAAAAAAAGCATTTTATTTCATTTGTTATCCAATATTAAAGGTACGAATAAAAAACACTGTTTATTTTTAATTTTTCATAAGAAATCAGGGTAAACCCTTATTGACTTGCAGGCTTTTCCATGAAAACAGTTTTGTAAGTTTTATTTTTTTTATCTTATAGTTCGCAAAAGGAAAAAAATATGAAAATTATTGCTGTATTGATTGGTTCTTTAAATTAATGATGGGGTCTGTAGGAATTATTTATCACCAAAATTAAAGGATAACAAAGATGTCTGGAATCGATCAGGAAATTTGGAATGCTGATTAAGCAACAAATGGTATTGAACCATTAGTGGATACAGAACCCGGCACATCTGTACAGAGCCTGTCAAGTCGTTCCATCCAGCGATGGAAAGGTGAGTCAGACGGAACGGGTATTATGATAACCGTCCAATGGAAAACAAAAAAAAGGAGGACAAGATAAAGAAATCCTGAGTACCATCTGATTCTTTTCTTAATTTATTATGAAAAACATTATAAAAAAAATAGTCTTTTTAATTTTATGCCTTGTTCCATCTTTTTCTTATGCTGATGATTTACTCTATCTTCACGACGGCGATGCTGGGTGATATTGTCGGTCCCGTTTATTCAAGCATGGCTGCTGCTTCCGCTGCTTGTGATGCAGCGTATGCTGTCGGATGGACCAACCCATCCCTATCATAGGTCGAAATCTTTAAATCAAAACACATTTGGTCCTATTGACATTACAAATTTTATGGGTAAATATGGGTATGTTTATGGATATATACAAGGAGAATCAATGTTAAATCCTTCTATCAAGATCACAACGCAGGTATTAAATCTCATCGCAAAGATAGATGAGTTCAAGGGTGAATGGAAAGCCATTGGCAATCTGGCACCTGAACGTCTCAATGCTTTAAAACATGTTGCCACCATAGAATCCATCGGATCATCCACCCGGATAGAAGGGGTAAGGCTAAGCGACCAGGAGATAGAATTATTATTGGCCGGACTGGATAAAAAAACTTTTGGATCCAGGGATGAACAGGAAGTCGCCGGTTATGCCGATGTCATGAACGTCGTGTTTGAATCCTATGAAGACATCTCGTTCACGGAAAATTATATCCGGCAGCTGCATAAGATGCTGCTCCAATACAGTTCAAAGGATACCCGCCACAGGGGTGAATATAAAAAAATGCCCAATCATGTGGAAGCCTTTGACCCTGACGGCAAAAGCCTTGGCGTCATCTTTGAAACATCCCCACCCTTTGATACCCCAAAGGACATGGAAGAGTTGATGGAATGGACCAGCAAGCAGTTAAAAGAAAAAGAACTCCATCCTCTGTTAACTATATCCGTATTTACGGTTCATTTTTTGGCAATCCATCCATTCCAGGACGGCAACGGCAGGCTGTCAAGGATACTGACAACCCTGCTGCTCTTAAAAGAAGGATATCTGTATGTCCCGTACAGCTCCCTGGAGAGCGTTATTGAGAAGAACAAGGATAATTACTATCTGGCATTGAGAAGATCCCAGGCTACGTTTAAATCTGAAAATCCGGAATATGAATCCTGGATATTGTTTTTTTTAAATGCCTTTAATGCTCAGAAAGAAATGCTGTCAAGGAAAATCGCAAGAGAAAAGATATTTATAAAACTATCCGGACTGTCACGGCAGATCATCGACCTTGTGAAAGATCACCGGGAACTGTCTATATCCGAGATTGAATCCATAACAAAAGCAAATCGGAACACCATAAAGAAAAAGCTTCAAGAACTTGTTAAAGACAAGCATCTAATCACCCAGGGCCAGGGCAAAGGCACCCGGTATGTCATTGGTACCAGATAGCAAAATCTGTTTTTGTTTTAACTGCGGAGTGTCTCCGGTGCTCGGGCTCCAGCTTTGCAGGCTTTTGCACCCTGCGCCAGACCGCCTTCTCTCTCTCCACTATACATAAACAAGTTATGTCAACTTTACGCAATGTTCCGCTCCCTCTGTGCCCTTAACCATCTCCACAGGCCTTCCGCTCCCCCTTAAAAAAGGAAGGGAACCTATTTTATATATGCTGGCTGGCACCGGCATTACCTTGCGGTTAAAAGAAAAAAATAGCGTTATATGATTGAAATTTAAAGACAAGTATCATAAGTATTTTAATCAGATCTTTTACATTAAAAAAGGCGTGCCCAGGGGATTGGAAACTAAGTCCATAGAAGGGGGAGGTGCATCAGAATACTTCCGGGCCAGTATTTTGACGCTGAAACCGGGTTGCACTACAACTGGCACCGATACTATGATCCTGACACCGGCAGACACATGACTCTTGACCCCATCGGACTTGCCGGAGGGATCAATCCGTTTTTTTATTCTTTAAATAATCCGATTAATTTGGTTGATCCAGAAGGGTTAGATCCAAAAATAATTTATACCCAAATCAAAAGTTTAATCCTACGAATAAAATGCCAAAAGTGACTCAACCAAATATTAAATATATCCCAAGTGAGCCACCTAAAATTACACCGGAAAAGTTTAATCCTAACAATATTAAGAATTTGCCTGGTAAAAAACTCCCAATATCCGAAAGGCTATCGAAAGAGACCAAAGGAGCTGTAAGTCCATTTGATGCGCTTCGTCATATTCTTAAATTACTTGAAAGTGGTACAGGCGGCGCACCTGTTATTATGGTAAATCCGGTCACACGGGATTTTATGTCCTCGTTGACTTTCAAGGTCATGTTGTGAAGCAGTTGAGGCTGTCCCACAAGAATATTATTATGATTCTTTGGAAAGTCCTCAAACTACAATCTTAAGTTGGAGAGTTGAACGCTATGTATTCGTAGATATTGGCAAGATGATCATTGGCGTTCTCGGTCCAGTGAACTCTCTTTTTAATTTGTATCCATTGACATGACATCGGTCATTTTATTTTTCATGATCATGGCATCTAACTAATATTTTAAACATTGTTTATTTACGAATATAAGATACTCGCAAAACGGATGAAAGTTTTTCTTGATCAGGTATTTTTAAAGGGACCTTTGAAAAAAGGTAA
>JAHJLN010000190.1 GCA_018821715.1 Pseudomonadota bacterium
CTCTGTTGGGAAAGTATTTGTTGCACTGATTATTTTAGTGGCTGGAATCCTTTTTTCCAGATTTGTCCTGCATCTTATCCACAAACGGATTCTTGCCACTGCTCAATTTAAAGAGACAACAGCATCTGCCGTACACAAAGCCCTTTCTTATTTTGCCTATCTGCTTGTCTTTCTGTTTGCCTTGAGAATCGTGAACATTCCTTTGACAGCCTTTGCTTTTCTGGGGGGTGCCATTGCCATTGGTGTAGGTTTCGGCGCCCAGAACCTGATTAATAATTTTATTTCTGGCTTTATTATTCTTGGGGAGCGACCCATTAATATCGGTGATCTGATTGAAGTTGACGGTTTGCTGGGAAAAGTTGAAGAAATCGGTGCCCGGTGTACACGGGTTCGTACCGGCGAAAATGTCCACAAGCTGGTTCCGAATTCCAGTTTCCTTGAAAAAAACATCACCAACTGGACTCTTTCCGATAATAAGATCAGGACAAAGATTGTTGTTGGTGTGGCGTACGGCTCTCCGGTCAAACAGGTTGAAGAGGTACTGATGAAGGCAGCAACCTCTAATTCACTTGTAATAAAACACCCGGAACCCTTTGTCCTTTTCTCTGATTTTGGAGATAATGCCCTTGTGTTTGAATTATATTTCTGGGTTCTGGTTCGTCTGGTACTTGAAAAAAAGCAGATTGAAAGCCAGGTTCGCTTTGAGATCGATGCTTTATTCAGACAGGAAGGGCTTGTCATTGCCTTTCCTCAAAGGGATCTCCATTTTGACGAGAACAGGCCCATAAGCATTCAATTAATTTCACAAAAAAATGAAACTCTGATTCCTTAAATTCATAAAAGAGACAAGGTCTTTCTTACACAATTCATAAACGCTGTCAGTGCTGGAGACAACCACTTTTTTTTGTGCCAGATCATTATAAGCGAAGTTTCTAAAATTTCATCCTGCAAAGGAAGGGTGGCAAGTTTTCCTTCTTTAATTTCCTCTCTTACAGACAGCTGCGGAATAATGGTGATCCCAAAGCCTTTAATCACACACTGCTTAACCGCTTCTACACTGTTAAACTCCATTTTGGATGCTGTTTTAATATTTGCTTCTGATAAAATTTTTTCAAATACCATTTTATACCCGCAATCGTGTTTTGGCAGAATAATGGTTTCTTCATTCAGATCCTGGATTTGAATGGTCTTTTTCATTGTAAGAAGATGATTCGGTCTGGCGACAAGAACAAGGGGTTCAATCTTTAAAACTTCTGTTTGAAATCCCTTTGCTTCTGCATGATCAGCAAACAAAAACGCCAGGTCAACTATCCCGGATCTCAACTCATTTTTAAGTGAAGTCACAGAACAGGTCTCAACATTAAAACTGACCCTGGGATATAATCTGACAAAGTGTTCAAGAACTTCAGGAATTAAATACGTCCCCACTGTCTGGGGAGCTCTGATTGAAATATGTCCGACAGGTTCATTGTTTTGGGTTATTTCTGAAAAAATTTCTTTTTCAATCTCCATCATTTTCCGTGCATATCGAATCAATTTACTGCCGGCTTCGGTCAGAAGAATTTTTTTTCCAAGCCGGTCAAAAAGAAGCACACCCAAGTTATCTTCCAAAAGCTTTATTTGAGCGGAAACAGTTGATTGTGAACAGTTGAGTGCCTTTGCTGCCTGATTAAAATTCAGCAAAAGGGCCACCCTCTCAAAGGTTTTTAAGTGTTTAATTTCCATAATTCATTCCTTTTTAATCGGATAATCCGATTATGCCCATCTAAAACTTTTGTTGGACACTTCATTTCAGATTGATTAAGTTTTACTTTGAAAAGTTAAACCCGTCAATTATCAAATCAAAAAAATAAAGGAGAGAGACAATGACCCTGCTGAGAACCATCGAACCCAGTCAAGCACAAGGTGACGTTAAAGCTATTTACAAGTATATGATAGAACGAACCGGGCGGGTACCCAAACCTGTTGAACTTGCAAGTGCCAGCCCTTTTTTCTTTCAAAACATTGTAAAAACAATCCAGTATTATGCCGCCCACCCGAATCTTGATTTTTCCCTGCTGGTTTTAATCCGACTGCTCAGTTCAAATAGCTGTTCCAATGATATCTGTCTGAATTTCAACCGGGATTTCCTTAAAAAACAGGGATTAGATGATACGGAAATAGAAAAAATTCTGGAAAATCCAAAGGCAGCTGACCTTTCAAAAAAAGATGAGGCTCTTCTTGTGTTTGTATTAAAGGCTGTCAATACTCCTGAAAGCATAAACAAAACCGATATTGACACGCTTCACGCCCTTGGCTGGGAAGATACCGATATTTATGACGCGGCCATGACAGGGGTTAACATGTCGGCATTAAATACGATGATGAGGATTTTTAAAATTTGACCCAAAAAACAATTCACATAATATGTGCATCATCCATAAAAAAATGGTATATATTCACACTGTTCAAATAATGGGAAAAAGAGCCAAAGAATAAACACTTTGCGTTTGAACTGCCTGCTTGTCTTTTCTTATGATTCTGTGACGCACCGCTCCTGAAGAGTATAGGTTTGATATTCTCCTGAAATTTATGAATAATTTAGGCTCAAAGCTCAACTATTGTTCAAATTTCCTTGGGGATGGGAGCCATGCAATCTTTTTTAAAGCAACAAACCCTGAAGATATATTTTTTTGTTTTTCTTATGATTATTCTCTTTCCGCCGTTGAATCTGCAAGGGAATGAAACCGGTTTTTCAAAAAAAGAAAAAGTTGTCGTTTCAAACCTTATCGGATTGACAACGATTACCACATGGGGAATTTTAAACTGGGATTATTTTCAAAACAATCCCAAAAAAGCAGATGAGGGCTGGTTCTCAGACAATACGAAAAGCGGCGGGCAGGATAAGCTCGGCCATTTTTATTTTTCCTACAGTCTTTCCCATATCCTGTCTGCTATATATGAAGACAGTGGGTATTCCTGCAAAAAAGGTGCTTTTTTAGGGGCGTTATCTTCTTTGGGGATGGCAAGCTGGATGGAAATCGGTGATGCCTTCAGCAGCTACGGATTTTCCTATGAAGATTTTATAATGAATTTGATTGGCAGTACGACAGGATATTTTTTATATACCCACCCTGAAATATCAAATAAAATTGACTTTAGAATTGAATACCGACCCGATTTCAGTAAAACAGATTTTTCTACTGATTACGACCATCAAAAATTCCTGGCAGCATTAAAATTTGACGGATTTGATTTTGCCAAAAAGAATGCCCTGAAATATTTTGAGCTGCATCTGGGATATTATACAAGGGGATATCCTGATAAGATTAACAGGGAAAGAAACATTTATATCGGGTTGGGTATAAATGTTTCCAGGCTTTTCAAACAATTATCAATGCCCAAAACATCAAAAATTCTGAATTATATCCAAATCCCTTATACCTATATTGAAACAAATAAGGATTTAAATCGATAAA
>JAHJLN010000191.1 GCA_018821715.1 Pseudomonadota bacterium
AAAGATCGTCATCACACCATACGCTGAATATTCATAAGATTCAAGGATAACTCCTGCATCATCTGTAACAGCCTTGATGGCGTACTGCCGGTCCTTGACGTAATAATACCGGTCAGACCCGGTGGTCATGACAATGGGATCATCTATGTAATCGGCATACACAAAGGTTTTAGAAAGGACCGTGTCTTTATATTCTTCTATGACCTGGCTGCCGGTGTAGACGTATTCTGTGGTGATAAGCTGGCCTGTGGTATAATCCTTTTGTTTGACCCGTCTGTTCTGGGCATCATAAAAATATTCCTGCTTGACAACACCTCCCGCTTTGACCTGGACCAGACGGTCTGCCCAGTCATAGACCAGGGTGAGGCCGTTGTGGGAGGTCATGTTGCCGTTGGCATCGTATGTTTGAGACTGTCCTGCAACGAGCGTGTATTGATTATCATTGTTCACGGTCCTTGTTTCCTGAGGACCGTTCTGGTCGGTGCCGGTCCAGTTGCCTTCACAATCATAGGTCCAGGAAAGGCTTGGCTTGTCTGTGGCAGAGGAGGTCAACAACCTGTTCAGGGCATCATAGGCAAATTCCTGCTGAATGACACTGTTGTGTGTTACCCGGGTATTTCTTTCCATAAAGTCGTAGGAATAGGTTATTTTGCTGCTGTCCGTCTTTGTGATTTGCGTTATGTTTGATGCTGCATCATAGGTTGCGCTTTTAAATCTTGTGTATGCACTGTAATTTATATTGTCCGTATCAAGCCCGCCTGTGCTGACATCCTGGGATTTTGTCTCCAGAATACGACGGTTCAGGCTGTCGCAGGCAAATACCGTATCCACCATCTCCCCGTTAAAAAATTCAGGCCAAAGAGATGAGCTAAGTCTTTGGTCTAATGCTTTTTTTTCTGATTATTTGGTTCAAGAAATTGGTGTTCTGACAAATAGTTGATCTGAATTGGATTCCGGGGGGGCTTGCCCGCCCCTTTTGTGAACCAGGGTGGGCAAGCGTCTTTTGTTAATATTTTTCCTTGATAAAACCCAAGGATTCATCAATGGCAGTAAGCGTCAGGTCCAGGTCTTTATCCGTGTGCCGGTAACTGATATAGGCATGGTGGAAGGGGGTGAAAAAGAACCCTTTCCGGATAAGCTGGGTATAAAAATCCTTTCGCTTGGCTTTGTAAGCACCTGTTTCATCCGCTTGAAAGGTAATGTAGAACATGGGCGGTATGCCGGTGAGCTCTGCGCCCACATCGTGCTTGTCAATCAATGCCTGGATGCGTTTCATGAATAGTTCGCCCTTTTCCCAGATATTTTCCAGCACCTTGTCCCGTTCCAGGATTTCAATGGTTTTCAGCGCTGCAACAAAGGCTTCGCTGTTGGGAAAAAAGGTGGAAGAGATAAACAGCTTGGATTCAGCTGCCATCATGATATCTCTTTTGCCGGTAACCACCGAGATGGGGTATCCGTTGGCAATGGCTTTTCCCAGAACCGTCAGGTCAGGGGTGACGCCATAAAACTTCTGGGCACCGCCCATTGATACCCTGAAGCCTGTACGGATTTCATCATAGACCAGGACGGCACCATATTGGTCAGCCAGCTTTCTTACGCCTTCAAGGAAACCCGGGGCAGGGATCTGCATTTTCTGGTGGTTGGGATGGCCGAAAGGCGTCATGATGATGGCAGCTGTTTCATCGCCATGGGTGGCCATCAGGTCTTCGAGCTGATCCAGATTGTTGTACTGGAATTCAAAAACATCTTCAAAGAATTTTGAGGGAATCCCGCCTTTCATCTCAACGCACCAGTCGTGCCAGCCATGGTAGCCGCACCGCATGACCTTAATCTTATTGGTATGGGCCCGTGCAATTCTGATACTGGCGGTTGTGGCATCGGAACCGGTTTTTAAAAAGATGCTCATCTCGGAACAGGGCACAAGCTCGGTCAGTTTTTTGGCCAGAAGGTTCTGGAATTTCTGGGTCAGGGTAAAACAGAATCCTTTTTCCTTGATCTGTTTGTAAACCGCTTCATCCACTTCTTCTTCGCGATATCCCAAAATAATGGGGCCGTATCCGCACAGAAAATCAATAAAGTCATTGCCGTCTACATCGGTAAGGTGACAGCCTTTCCCTTTTTCAAGGAAGATGGGGTATTCACCATTGATAAAATCAGTGGGCTTCCGGGCTCCCAGGACGCCGCCCGGGACAAGTTCGGTTGCCTCTTTAAAAAGCGCAAGGCTTTTTTCTATGGTCAGTTTTGCTGTCTCTTTCATAAAAAGCCTCCTGATTTATTTGTCCACTTCAAACATGGACTCAATTTTCTGACTCTGGTGGATTCTGGCACCTCTTTTCAAAAAGGCCCCCAGAAATTTATCCGGATCAATGCAGCCTTCCGGTGCTACAACCCCTTTTACGGTCACATCCCCTGCAGCCATCATCAAGGAGGCAATGGAAGCGGGAAGACCGGTTCCAGGCGCCATCCTGCCCACCATGTCAGCGGTGTAGGTGATTTTTTTACCGTCTTTTTCTCCCTTGACAATGACCTTCAGCCCTGAAGACTGGGGGCCATTGTCACGGTCCTGGGGAATTTTTTCCCAGAGTTTTAATGCCAGATCATAGGGGGTGACCTTGGTTCCTCTGATATCAATGGGGTCAGTCCCTAAAAGGCCGGTTTCTTTCTGCTCTTTGATCAGTTCATCCACCCACAGCGGAATCAGGGCGCCCTTGATAATGATATTTTTAACCCCTTTAATGTATTTTGGCAGGGTGATGGGCTGGGGATGTCCCACGTACCGGACATGGCAGGTGCCCAGGGGTTCAAGGAACTGTTCTGCCACAGGCTCTGTTCCGCCTTCCACATATATCAGCTCACCATTGATATACTGGGGGATTTTCCCCAGGGTCATGTGAAGGCTGTGATCCCAGGCGGCACCGGCAAGCTCTGCAATGCTGACCACCCAGTACAGGTAGATTTCATCGACTTTGTCCAGGCGGTCTGCATACCATTTCACCAGGATATTGTTGGTGCCCGGATCTGACCCCATACCGGTGAGAACGGTGATGCCGGCTTCTTTGGCCATTTTGTCGATCTCGGAATTAAACAGAATCTGGGTGCCTTCATAATCATCACAGATATCAATGTAATTGACTTTTGCTTCAACTGCAGCTTTGGCAACGGGCACAGCTGTTTTATAAAAGGGTCCTGCCGTATTGATCACCACATTGACTTGTTTGAACGCTGCAACCATGGCTTCATGGTCATTGACATCCATTTTAATCAAACTTGTTTTTTCGCTTTCCCGTAATTTTTTGGACAGCCTTTCCGGGTCCGGATAGAGATCGGCTAGAATAACCGCTTCCACCTGTTCTTGTTTTATCAGGTCCCTTGCAACTCCCTGACCCATTCCGCCGACGCCGCCGATGATTAATGCACGCATGTTCTTTTCTCCTGTAATCTATTAAAAATATTGGTTTATCTGTTTAAGGTTATATTTTTTATTTAAGCCCCTATTTTCAGGATGAGGGCAGCGCCTGTGTCGCCGGCAGCACACCCGGTAAAGAGCATATACCCGCCGCCCATGTCTGCAAGCTCTTCTATGCCTTCAATAATCAGACGACCTGCCGTGGGGGCCTGGGGATGACCGAAGATCAGGGAAGACCCGAAATTGTTGAAGGAATTCACATCAATGTTCATCTGACGGGCAAGGTAGATGTCATTGGCAGCAAAGGGGTTGTGGGTCTTGATCACTTTTACATCCTGGATGGTGATCCCGGCCCTGTCCAGGGCCATCTGGGCGGCAGGCACCACCGCCATGGCCATGAAGCCTTTTTTTGCCCTTGAAAATCCATAGGAGATTACCTGGGCATCTTTTGACGGGTCCTGGCTTAACGCCTGGGCCTTTTGCCTTGTGGTGACAATAAGGCCGCAGTTGCCGTCAGCCGGATGGGTCTGGGAGCCAAAGGTATGGGACCCGTCCGGCAGTACAGGTCGCAGGCTTTCAAGGCCCTGCCGTGTTGTGGGCAAAACCCCTTCATCAGCATCGATCTGGATGGTTTTTTTTCTGGATAGGGCAATCGTCACCGGGAACATGTATTTTTTCTGGAACTCCCTGTCATTGGCAAGAGCATCCAGGTATTGCTCATACCGTCGCAGCGCCACGTCATCACATTCTTGCCTTGTTACCCCGGCTTCTTTGGCAACGTTTTCCGCTGTCTGGATCATGGCATTTTTTGCCCAGGGATCATTGTTGAACTGATCCATGACCCAGTTTTCCGAAATCACCTGGCCGCCCGGGCCGTTGGGGTTGGGCCAGATGGTGTGGGGACCGTTGGAACATTTGTCCGTCATCAGGGTGAAGACCTGCCTGTAAAGCCCTGTCTCAATGCCGACGGCAGCCTGGAAGATAACAGTGGTGGAGGTGGAACAGGCCTGGCTGATCATAAATCCAGGGATGTCCCGGGCACCGATCAGGGCGGATGCCCAGGGGCCGCCGTAAAAGATATGGGGCTGCCCCACCGTGGCACCTAAGATAAGGTAATCAAAACTATCCGGGCTGATATTTTTTTTTGTCAGCCAGTTTCCGGCAGTTTGTGATCCCAGAACAATGGAATGGTCGTTTGCATAGCTCCCCTGCCATTTGGCAAAAGGAGAGGAGTAGTATCCTTTGTATGGGATAAACGCTTTGGTCAACATGATTAAATCCCCTTAAATTTTTTTTGATCAGTGATTATATTCTCTTAAAACAGCCTCCAGCACACTGCCGCCAATGGCCCGTGCTTTTTCAGAAATGGTGTCGCAATAGTTTTTATTTCCCCTGGGATCAATATCCCCGATTTTAAGTTTTCCCGTAACAATAGTATTTTTTCGTATCAATCCTCTTAAAATGCCGTCAATCTCGGCAAAAACCTGCTCGTTGCCGACATGGCCGATGACATCGCCTTTTTTAACCGGGGTGCCAATGGTTAAAGAAGAGGTGAAAATGCCGGCACATGGAGAGCGAAGAACCCTTTGCCGGGTATAACCGCCGATACTGCCGGGAATGCCGGTGTTGGGTTCCGGACACCCCTTTAAAATAACCTTTCCAAGGTTGTGACCCCGGTTGGTTTCAATGACCATGTGCACATCTTTGCCTGCCTCAAACCCGGGTCCCAGGCCAATGACCAGCCGGGCATCCAATAGATCTGTGCCCAGATTTTTTTTTGCAAGAATGGCATCAATTACCACATGGGGTTGAACCGTCTTGATGGCCGTCCATTCCGGATCAATCAGGATAGGGATCCGGTTTTCGTTCCAGGCAGAAACAAACTGATCCGTGCTGGAAACTTTTTTTGCCGCAACCCCCTCCACAATGATGGTACCTTCATGGAGAGCTTCGCAGAAACTGACCCTGCGTCTCACAGCCATGGGGTTTTTTCTCTCCAGCATGAAGATCTGTTTGAAATTTGTCTGAAAAAGGCGCCATGCAATACCGGTGGCCATTTCCCCGCCCCCTTTTATTGCAATGATGAGATCTTTGAGTGTTCCTGTCATAATCTAATATCCATATGGTTTACCTTCCGAATGAACAGACCGGATAATGGCAGACGTCACAGTTCATGCACAATCCGCCGTGACCCATGGCCGCGATGTCGTCTTTGGTGATGGTTTCTCCTGCCAGAACCCTTGGGAAAATAAGGTCAAACACGGTTTTGCTGTAATAAAACACACAGGCCGGCAGGCTGATGACAGGGATATTATCCAGGAGTGACACCATGAGCATGGCGCCCGGAAGAACCGGGCTGCCGTAAAAGGTGACCTTGGCACCGGCCTGGATGACGCCCAGGCGGGTGACATCATCCGGGTCAACGGAAAGCCCTCCTGTGGTGACGATCAATTGACATCCCAGTTTTTTTAATTCCAGGACAGCGTTGGCAATGGCTTTTTCATCATCCGGCACTGTGATTTTTTTGATAAGGGTACAGCCGGCTTCCATGATTTTCTTACCGATAGAGGGTCCGAAATCATCTGTGATCAGTCCGTTAAAGACTTCGGATCCCGTTACCACAGCACCCACTTTTAACGACTGAAAAGGCTTGACCGAAAGGAGGGTTCCAGTGGTTTTTGTCAGGGCTTCCAGGGCTTCAATGTTCTTTGCGGGGATGGTCAACGGAATGATCCGCGTGCCGGCAATGATCTCTCCTTTTTTACAGGGGAAATTGTTTTTCAATGTCGCAACAATAATGCTCTCCATCTTGTTGACCTGCAGCAGTGCATCTACATTTATTTTCAACAGGCCTGCGTGTGGGGTGCTGATATTGATTTTACCCTCCCTGGGGTCTGAAAATTCCAGGTCAGGATCTGAAATTGCCCTTGAAATTCTTCGGGCGGCATCGTTTTCATGGAGCTGATCATCACCAAGATCAAGAACATAAAGATACTGCTTTCCGATTCTTAACAAAGCCGGTATATCTTCTTTTTTTACAACATGTCCCTTTTTAAAGGCCACCCCTTTGAATTCCCCCCTGGCAATCCGCGTCATGTCATGGGCAAGAACTGTTCCCACTGCTTCTTCAACTTTAATTTTCTTCATTCATTTCATCCCGGGTTTATTAATTAACCCTGGTGTTATTCAAGGCCTTCTTTTGCCTTAAGGTTTTTCTCCTTAATGGCGGCAATGATCTTGTCCGGCGTCAAGGGGAAGGAATCCATGTAAACACCAATGGCATTGCTGACCGCTGCACTGTAGGCCTGGGCGGCCGACATGGCAATGGACATGCCGGCTTCCTTGGCCCCGTATGGTCCTTTGGGGTCAATGGATTCAACAATGATATTATTGATTTTCGGCATGTCACAGGCCAGGGGCAGTTTATAATCCAGCATGGTGGGGTTCAGGCATCGGCCCTCCTTCCATTCATGATATTCGGTGAGCATACCGCCCTGTCCGCCCATGGCAATGGAGCCTTCAAACTGGCCTTCCAGCACCAGGGGGTTCAGGGCATACCCCACATCCTGGACAGCGGTTGCTTCAAGGACGTCAACCTTTCCCGTGTCCGGGTCCACCTTGACCTCCACAATGGTGGTGCCGAAAGAAAAGGCCTCACACATCTGGCCGTAGGGGTTGGATACCCATTCTCGTTTCATGTCCACCTTGGGCCAGTATCCGCCTTCGGCATTCACAGAGGTAAAGTTCAACAGGCTGATCCTGACCACCTTTTTAATGGGAACAGATTTTTCAGGGTCATCTTTGACAAAAATCAGACGGTTTTTGGCTGCCAGTTTTTCAGGGGCCACTTTTAACACTTTTGATGCCACATCAAAGAGTTTTTTCCTGCAGTTTCGGGCTGCATTGAGAACAGCATGACCGCCCACAAAGGTGGAGACCTGGGAATAGGAGCCCGGATCGGAAGAGGTTGTTTCAGTATCTGCCGACACCAGGTGGATGTCTTCGGGCAAAAGCCCCAGCTCTTCGGCCGCAATCTGGACCAGCATGTTGTCATTGCCCTGGCCGTTGTCCACAACCCCTGACATGACCGTGGCTTCACCGTCTTCGTTGAATTTGATAAAACTCTGGGATCCCCCGCGGATGCCCATGGGAAATCCGGTCTGAACCGAATTGGTGCCAATGCCGATGCCGTGGAAGGGGGGCAGTTTCCCCCATTTTTCTTTAAATTTTGATTTTTCAACCGCCTTGTGGATGGTTTCATCCATGGCACAGGAAGAGACAAGAGACCCGGTGCTGGTGTATTCACCCGGCTGCCGGGAATTTCTCAGCCGTATCTCAACCGGGTCAATGCCCAGATGGTCTGCAATCATGTCCAGCTGGGTATCAAGACCGCAGGCAAACCCCCGGCCGTGAACCCGGATCATCCCCCTGATGGGTTTATTGGTGTAAATGCGATACCCGTTGTACCGCACACTGCCCATCCGGTAGGCCTGCTCCATGGAAAGAAAGGGCACGGTGGTGGCAATGGGTCCGGTGGAAGAATAGGCACCGCCGTCCATATAGCAGGTGGTCTCCCGGGCCAGAACCCTTCCGTCCTTGTCCACACCGGTCTTATGGCTGGTGATCATGGCATGTCCCTGGCGGGTGGCAATGGTGTTTTCTTCTCTTGTAAATTCAATCTTAACCGGCTTTTTTGTTTTTTTGGCCAGCAGAGAACAGATATAATCAGCCGGGCAGATTTCGGAACGTCCTCCGAATGCACCGCCAATGGCGATTTTTTTAATTTTTACCATGTGGAGGGGAATTTTAAATGCATTGGAAAGGGGTTTGGATTTCATGTGGGGACCGCCGTTGGGGCACCAGACTTCCAGGCAGTCTTCATGATCAAACCGTGCCACAACTGCATAGGGTTCGGCCTGGAAATAGGATTCTTCCGGTGCCACAAAAGTATCTTCCCGGATGTAGAAGGCTTTTTCAAAGTTTTCATCCACATTGCCGGTGTCAATGTTCACATGGACATTGATATTGTTGGCAAATTCCTCATGGATGAGTTCCGTGGCTGAGGCCATGGCTGCCATGGGGTCAAAGACTGCCGGCAGTTCTTCATAGGTGACCTCAATAAGGTCCAGGGCCTTTGTGGCGGTCTCTTCATCAATGGCTGCCACACCTGCTACTTCATCCCCGATATATCTTGCTTTTTCGGTCTGGATAAACTGTTGATCCCGGGTATAGCCAAAGACCCCCCATTTAACGCCTTCGGTATCTTTTCCCGTGACAACGCACTTGACCCCTGGAAGTGCCATGGCCTTTGAGGTGTTAATGGAAAGGATGCGGGCATGGGCATAGGGGCTTCTTTTGATTTTTCCCACCAGCATGCCCGGCAGTTTTAAATCAGCGGTAAACTTTGCCTTTCCCATTACCTTGGCCCTGGAGTCAATCCTGGGCATTCGTTTTCCGATGATGGTATAATCAGACATGTTCTACTCCCCTTTTTTATGATCGGTCTTGCAACCGGTTTTACAATCCGGGCAATGGTCCTGTGGATGGCCTGCATGGCCCACGGCTTCCACAATTTTTGCATACCCCGTGCACCGGCAGATATTTCCGGCAATGGCTGTTCGAATGGTTTTTTCATCGGGATTGGGATTGGTTTTGAGCAATGCATCTGCCGACATGAGCATGCCGGGGGTGCAGAATCCGCACTGGACCGCCCCGTGATCGACAAAGGACTGCTGAAGGTCCGACAGCTCGTCCCCATTGGCAAGGCCTTCCACTGTTTTGATCTTTGTTCCCTGTGCTTCCAGGGCCAGGGTCAGGCAGGACCGGACCGGTTTGCCGTCCATCTGAACGGTGCAGGACCCGCAGACCCCTTCTCCGCAGCTCTCTTTTGATCCGGTCAGGTCAAGTTCATCTCTGAGGACTTCTAAAAGCGTATCATTCGGAGATACCATGACCTCACAGGGCGTATCATTTATATTCAAGAAAATCTGTATTTTTTCCATTTTATCAAACTCCGTCATTCATGTTATCCGACAGCCGCGCATGCAGCCTGTTCAAGTGCCTTGAACACCATTTGTGACACCATGGCACAGCGGTATTCAAGGGTTGCGCCCACATTATGCACCGCAAAGGGTTCAGCACTGTCCATTGCTGCTTTGGCAGCGGTTCTGAAGGCTTCCAGATCCCTGTATTTTTTTCCTTTTAACAGGGAAGAGGCCTTGGCAAGAAAGAGCGGAGATCTGCCCATGGCACCTACAACGATCCTTGCATCGGCTATTTCATCTTTTTGTGTGTCAGATGCTTTTAAAAGAACGCCGGCGCAGACAATGGGGTAATCAATGGCTGACCGGTAGGCAAGGCGCTGGTAGGCACTCCGGTCGCAGCCTTCCGGGATAAGGATTTGCGTTAGCAGTTCATGGGCTTCCAGGGCAAAGGGCGCTATACCGTCAGTGGTATAAAAATTTTCAAGATTCACGATTCTTTGATGACCCTTGCCTGCCAGGACAAGTTTGGCTCCCAGGGCCATGAGGGCTGTGGCACCGTCGGACTGGCAGGTGGAGTTGCACCGGTCGGATACATCCCTTGCATAACAGATTTTTCCGCCGTCCTTGTGGCAGGCCTGACGGCCCGAGCGGTGAAAATCCGACTGGTTGTAATGAAAGCACCGGTTGTCCTGGAGGATGTTCCCGCCAATGGTGCCCCTGTAATGCTGGATGGTGACCGCACCGACTTTCCGGCATGCTTCAGACAGGGCAGGCGCTTTTTTCTGGATCAGGTCCGAGGCAATGATATCTGCAAGGGGCGTTCGGGCACCGATTTTAATACCGTCAGTATCTTCTTTAATATAGGATAATTCGTTCAAGGCCTTGAGGCTGATGAGAAATTTCGGGGTCAAAAGTCCCTTTTTCATCCTGACCAGAAGATCGGTGCCTCCGGCAAGAATTTTTGCATCCTCCCTGTGGGTGGCTAAAAGGTCAAGCGCTTTTTCAAGCGTATTTGGACCTGAATATTCAAACCTTGGTAACCGCACGTTTTTGTCTCCTTGATGGTAGTAACATTATTTCAACAGGCCCGGTAAAAACAGGACCACGTTTGGAAAAAGCATCATTAAAATGATGCACAGAATATAGGCCGGCAGAAAATAGGCCACCCCTTTGAACACCCGTTCAAGGGGGACATCTTTTGCCATGCCGCCCACCACATAGGTGGTGGCGCCCACCGGCGGGGTTACTGCCCCCAACGTGGTGACAATGGTAATGGTCACACCGAACCAGATGGGGTCATACCCGAGTTTCATGGCAACGGGAAAGAAAATCGGAATGGTGATGAGCAAAAGGGCCAGGGCATCCATGACGGCTCCGCCGACAATATAAATTAAAAAGATGATGGCCATGATGGTTATTTTGGAAAACGGCAGGTCAACCACCCAGGCTGCAATGTCAAAGGGGATCCTCGTAATGGCCAGAAACCGCCCAAAGACCATGGCACCCGTGATAATGACAATGACCATGCAGGAAATTTTCAAGGTATCGAAAATGGAATTATAAAAATCATTCCAGGATATGCTTTTTTGAGCCACTCCGATGACAACGGCAAAGAAGGATCCGATGGCACCGGCTTCCGTGGGGGTGAACAGCCCGAAATAAAGTCCGAGCATGACGATCATGAAAAGGATGAGCATTTCAACAGCCCCGGTCAGGGATTTTATTTTTTCCTTAAATGTGGTTTTCTCGCCCACCGGACCCCAGGACGGGTAAATGGTGCAAAGCACATAGACCGTTACGGTGAGAAGGAAGGCCAGCAGAATGCCGGCACCCAGGCCCCCGTAAAACAGTTTGGCAATGGATTGTTCCGTGGAAAGCCCGATAATGATCAGCACCACACTGGGGGGGATGACAACCCCAAGGGTCGAGCCGCAGGCAATGGCACCGGTGCTGAGCATGGGTTCATACTTGTACTTGTTCATCTGGGGCAGGGCAACCGTGGTCATGGTGGCTGCCGTGGCGGCATTGGACCCGCAGATGGCGGCAAAGGCCGCACAGGCCATGACCGTTGCCATGGCAATACCGCCCCTGATATGGCCTACCCAGGTAAAGGCTGCCGTGTAGAGCTTTTCATTGATCCCTGAATAAAAGGCAATCTGGCCCATGAAGATAAACAGCGGGATGACCGTCAGCCCGTAGCTGGAAAACGTATCCCAGGTGACAGAGGCCAGCATGTTCACCCCGGCGTCTATGGAAATCACATAGGAAAACCCACAGAATCCGATAATGGCCATGGCAAATCCCACCGGGATGCCGAAGACGAACAGGATGAAAAGAAGGAGAAGAATCCCTGTGATACCGATCAGCGTCAGGCTCATTTTGCACCTTCCTTTTTGGGCAGCAATAGTTTTAAAAAATCCGTAAAAAGCGCCAGGGAAAGGATGAGGCACCCAAATGCCACAGCCAGGGTAAAGGGATAATAGATAATCCTCAGGGTTTCAGACAGTTCTCCGGTATTTTTAAGCGTCAATGCCTTTTGAACAACAAACCAGGCAGCAATAGAGAAAAAGACGCAGCAAACCCCGTAGTTGATAATGGAAACCAGCCGTTTCAAGGGTTTGGGATAGGTATTCACAAGAACATCAACAGAGATGTGACCGTTTGTAAACTGGGTATATCCAAGGGCAAATGCCGTTACAACGGCGCCGGAAAACCCCATGAGTTCAAAGGCGCCGGGGATGGGG
>JAHJLN010000192.1 GCA_018821715.1 Pseudomonadota bacterium
AAACAGGGTTGAACCCTGTTAGGGATCATGCATCGGCCAGTCTCTGGTCATACATGGAGCCCACTCCATATTCGTTCCTTCGCATGAATTTATCCAAAGACGGCCCAATGAGCTGCATCTCTGGATTTTCTTGTTGGACCTCCTGGGCAATTCTCATTTCCTTGGTACAACCGGTACTATAGGTTGAGTCCTTACCGATCCATTCCGGCGGAACCTTTTTATCCAGGAGAGAAAAGCTTTCGGCAATATCATTGGATGTCTGGAATCTCCATATGTCTATATAAGTGCTCCGTTGAACGATCTCCCACATATACATGAGGTCGTCGGCATCCATTCCGGGTTCATAATAGTGTGACGGGTTGATAATAAAAAGATTGGCAGACTGTTTATGTAAATGGTCAATAAAGGTACTCATTATTTTTTTGGCCACATCAATTTTTCCGGGGATGGATCCGATGATGCCGCTGTAAAACATCACGGTTATACCTTTCTTTTTAGCGGTTTTCATTTGATCGATAATCTTATTTGCTTTTTCTTCCAATTGTTCATGGGAAAATTTGATAAAGTCCGGGTGTCTTTGTTTATAGGTCACCAGCAATGCATTCTTTTCAAAACTGATGTTGATGATGCTCTGGGTAAACCGGAAATGAGTATCAATTAATCTTTTTTTCTGGGCCACCCCTCTTGATATAACACAATCCACCTCTTTGAAGATTCTGGAAAAGGTGGTAGACGTAAGCAACAGGTTTAACGTCTCTCTGGTCCCGTCAGATACCACATAGATATTTTTATCGTGCTTTAAAAGTTTAACAAGATTGTTTTTACTGATGGTTTTTTCGTGAATAAAATGCGCATTTTCAAATTCCTTTACCAGGACAGGGTCTGTCCTGGTGTCGGCAAGACAGACTTTATCAAAGAATGGCGCTTCCTTTACTGCAAAAATAACGGCATGACCCAGTTCAGCTAAGAATTTGGCAATCAAAAGATCTACAACAACTTCACCGGATTCATCAGCAAGCCAAAGGATTTTTTGTTTTTTAGCTTTCATCAGTTCAAGTAAATGGAAAAAGCCGTTTCCTTTGATAGGGGTTTTAAATATTTTTTTAATTTTGCTCAAGGTTGGGATTTTTGGATTTTCCTGTGCCCATAGGCTTTCCTGTGCCAAAAGGGTTAAGAGTCTTTGGAATTCAATTTCTTTTATTTTTTCCCTTAAATCAAACAAGGAGAGAGTTTCAATGGTTTGTAGTGAATCATCAATCTGGTTTAAAGCCTTTTTAAATGTTTCAGAACTTAAAAATTTTTTCATTTTTTTATTGGCGGCTTTTTTTACGTCTGAACAGGGGTTTTCTATATGTGTGCGGCTTAAAAAAATTTTATACAATCTTTTTTCAAGCCTGGAAGGTATCAAAAGCCCTGTCTGGATTTCATCATTATATTTGATTTCAATTAATGTTTTTAAAAATTGTTGGTCATACTCTGAATCTATCAGTTCATCAATCATTGCCATTATTTTGTCAAACACCTGTTTGTAATGGTTTTTAAGAAAAGCAGGGTATTTTCTGGACATGATCGCGCCAAACATTTTATCAGAGCAAGGATAATATCGTTCCCCATTCTCAGGATACACCATAAATTCAATTTGTTCTCTTGCACCCACCTTGGTTGGATAAGCAAACGGATCTATATGATTTTTAAGAAAAAAAGCAGTGAACCAGGCATCAAAATCAGGATTTTTTTCAGCAGGAACAGATCTGTTTTTATTATTTTCCATAGGGTCTCCTTTTTGAGAAAAAATGTCTTCCCATGATATATCAGTTCAATTGTTCTTTTGCAATTGAGTAACATCTAAAGTACCTTGACACCAGGTTTGAGGAAGCATACAAGAATGAATATGAACAAGGAAACTGCTTTTAAAATCATGGATCTGGATGCTACCGTCTCTTTTGAAGAGGCAAAAAAAGCATACCACTTGTTAGCAAAAAAATACCATCCGGATGTGGTGGGAAACCATCCTTGTTCGGAAAGGAATGCTGAAGCAAAAATGAAAGAGATAAATCTGGCATTCCGCTATCTTGCTCCGCTTTTGAAGTCAAAAAAAAAAATAGATAAAACACAGACGAAAAAACAATACAGGCAAACAAAAAAAAACAATTCCATATCACCCGAAAAAGGAACGTTTTTTGTTTTTTTATCAAAAATATTTCAGATAGTGCTAACTGCACTTAAGAAAAAAGAAAAATACAGGCCTTTTGAAAATAAATCCGGCAAAGAAAAACCAATAAAGAGGACAAAAAACAAAAATTATAGCTTTGATGATGTTTTTAAGAGTGTTCACCCGGGAGTATCGGATAATAAAAGAAAACCAGGTAAGGATAAAAAGGAAAAAAATCCTCAAAAAACCAATCGTTACACCTATTATCAAACATATATGGCACTTAAAAGAAAGATGACATCAAACCAATTCAGAAAGCATCAAGATATGAGTATCCAAAGAGTTGAAAAAATAGATCCGATTATACCGGTGAATCCCATCGGGAAAAAGTAACCCCGTGGTTTTTAATATTCAATTTAAAATTCAATAGTGATTAATTTATTTCCTGTTTTAAGCTCAATCAGGCTTGCCGAAGTATTGTCAATTACGCCGTAAGTATACATACCGTTTCGTGGACATGTGATAGAACCGGGATTCATGAAAATCTGCTGGTCCCTTTTTCCCAAATGACAAAGGTGGGTATGACCCTGTATGAAAATTTCGATATCTTCAGACCAGGTGTAAGGACAATGGCCATGATAAAGAAGAATTTTTTTATTAAATGCGGTGAACATCTTTGTTGTATCATAGCCCGGGAAAAAAGAGGGGGTATCACAATTGCCATAAACGTAATAAAATTGATGATTAAAAGTGTTTAAATCCTTTTTAATTGATTCGGGTTGGAAATCCGTATGGGCGTAATTGCCGTATCGGGTATCAAAAAGATCTCCTGCAACGGCAAGTTTGTCATAAGGTTTTAAAAGATTTTTTATAGTTAACCATGAACTGTAATTGCCATGAATATCCGATGTAATAATGAGTTTTGTCATTCTATTAATTTTTTCCTTGTTAAAAAAAATAAAATTTCATAGTATCGAATCCAAATCAACTAAATTTTAAATAAAAGATATGGATTTTAAATTAATAGAAAGAATTCTGGCCCTTGGCAATTTGATCGGACAGGCCAGGCTTGCATACATGGAAGCAGATCTTAATCTGCAGGTGTCTTCCTGGAATTTGGGTGCCATGCATTTGTTTGGCTATACAGAAGATGATACAATGGGGCGTTTCTTGAATGAACTTATCCCCATCAGTAAACAGGATCTTATAAATTGCAAACAGACACAGTTTTTAACCTGTTCGCACATTAATTGCAAAAACCAGGAAATTCAATGCGATATTTTTTATGCACCCATTATGAATACAAAGGGTGAAAAACTGGGTGTTGCTGTCCTTGCCAAAGATATTTCCGCCAGATTAAAAGACAAGGCATGTCTGAAACAGCAGGAACAATATTTAAAAGATATTTTCGGTTTTGCTCCCATTGGCATTTATCACGTGGATATGGAGGGAAAAATCGTCTCATCAAATCCGGAATATGCATGGATGTTGGGTTATGAGTCTGCTGGAGTGATTGTTGAGCAGATAACGGACTTTGCTGCCCAGACATTTTTTGATCAGGAAAAAGCAGATGATTTCATGTTTGGGGTCTATGAGGCGGAAGAAGTGATTCGATTTCGCTGTCGCCTCAAAAGAAAAGACAACTCCTATGTTTGGGCGTTATGCTATGCAAAGGCAACCCATGACCCTTCCGGGAGAATGGATGGATTCAATGGATTTTCTATCGATATCAGTGATACGGTTCGTGCAGAACAAGAGCTAAAAAAAGTAAATGAAAAGCTTAAGATGCTTTCTTTAATGGATGGGTTAACCCAGATTCCCAATCGCAGAAGATTTGACGAGTACCTTGGGTCTGAATGGAGAAGGCATTTTAGAGACAAAGATCATCTGTCACTGATCTTTTCCGACATTGATTTTTTTAAGTTGTACAATGATAATTACGGTCACCAGGCAGGTGATGACTGCCTTCAGAAAGTGGCACGGGCAATTCATGAAACTGCCCATCGGTCATCAGATCTGGCCGCAAGATACGGTGGAGAAGAGTTTGCTGTAGTTTTGCCATGCACGGATGCACAGGGTGCCATGGCTGTGGCTGAAGCGATCCGGGCAAATGTAAAAAATCTTGAAATTGCACATGAAAAATCCAAAGTGAACAATCATGTCACGCTAAGTCTTGGGGTTGCCACAATGGTGCCGGGAAGTGATAATTGTGCAGAAGATCTGCTTGCCCTGGCAGACAAAGCCTTGTATGAAGCAAAAGAGAACGGTCGTAATCAGAGCATCTCAAAGAATAGTGAATAAACTATAGCTATTTTCATGATCGATAAGAAGACGCACTCACACAAAGAGATATTTGAGTATTATTATTTTCCATTAAAAAAAATTTTTAAAATCCGCTATGGGGTAGCCCCCTGCCTTAAAAAAAATACAACGGCTATTTTTCTTTTGTTACATGGGCGATCTGAATTTATTGAAAAATATAAGACAGTTGCAAAACAACTTCAGGAAAAAGGCTTTCAGGTTATCAGCCCTGACTGGCGGGGACAGGGATTGTCTTCCCGGGAGCTTGAAAACAGGCATAAGGGCCATATCAGCCGGTTTGATGAATATGTGGAAGATCTGGAAGCGCTTTATTCAAGTGTGATAGAGCCCCAAGGACTCCCGGTTTATATTTTGGCACATTCCATGGGTGGACATATAGCCCTTCGGTTCATGAGCAAAAACCCCTTGAAAATAGAAAAAGCAGTTCTTGCTTCACCCATGATCGATATTGCAATCCCCGCAATGATGAAGCCTGTATCAAAATTTATATCAAAAAGAGTGTCTAAAACCCCATTTGCAAAAAAATATACCTTGGGTTCAGAAGACTATTCTATCGGAAGAGCAAAATTCAAAGGGAATAATTTATGCCATGATCCGGAAAACTACTGGATTATACACAATGAGATTGGAAACAACCCTGACCTTGCCCTTGGCGGCGTTACCTGGGGATGGCTGAATGCCGCCTTTGAATCTATTGAAATCTTAAAACACGATGACATTATTGATAAGATTATAACGCCCATATTAATGGTCAGTGCCCAAAAAGATGCTGTGGTCTCGCCAAAAGCCCAGGAAAGATTAAGCAGAAAATTGCCCGATTGCAGATTTATTTCAATTAAAGGGGCATTTCATGAACTTCTTTTTGAAGAATCTAAAATCACCGCCTTGTTCTGGGATGCCTTTGATCGATTTATTAATGAATGATTATAGAGATTTTAAGGTGTTGATTCTCTCAAGTATGGGGGGGTGTGAATAGTTTAAAAACACAAAAAAGGGATGTGGATTTAAATTTGAAAGATTAGAAGCAGAAAGTTTTTTTAAGGCATTGATCAACGGCTTGCTGTCTTTAATTGTCTGTGCAGCAAACCGGTCGGCCTCATATTCATCTTTTCTGGAGGAGATTTGAAGGAGTATAGATAAAAACAGATTTATGGGTGAGTATAATATTCCAAAAAATATTAATCCGGCATAAATGGACGTCTCTTTCATGAAAAAGGCGTGGAATAATCCTTCATGGGATATGAATATGGAAATAAGGTAAAAAATAAATCCCATTTGAAAAATACTGAGCAGGATGC
>JAHJLN010000193.1 GCA_018821715.1 Pseudomonadota bacterium
CTTGTGCCTGTCTTTGAGTTTAATGGCTTCTTCAATGGAAGAAGGCTTAAAAAATTCCCTGATCATAATGTTTACCTCTATTTTTATATAATAATACCGTTATGTTTTATTACCTTAACTGATTTTTTATTAAAAAAAAATAAAAATCTTTAAAAAGACATTCAAATTTTTTAGTACCACTTACATTTTTGTTGCATGAACAGTATTAAATTCTTCATAAGCCTTCTCATGGAAGAATTGCTGTATTAAATTCTTCTGTTCTTAGGAATTGTTTTTTGTTATGTGATTAAAGGTGTTTTATTTTATTGTTAAAAAAATTGAAACCAAAAAGACAGGCGGTTATTGCTTTGGAGAAAAAAACAAAAACAATATCCAACCGGGATCTTCTTCTTCCCTACGGTGTTCCCTATTTTGCCTATGTCGGCATTGCCGCATTGGGCAAGGACAGACTGCCTGCTGAAGCGGGCTATATTCTGAAAATCATCATTGTCCCGTTACTGTTATACTGGGCCTGGAAATGGTATGCCCCAGTCATCGGCCCAAAAAAAATAATGGGTTCCGTGTTTTATGGTATTGGTTTCGGGATTTTAGGCCTGGTTGTATGGTGTGTTTTGATGGCGCCTTTCATTGATGTGACAGGTGAACCCTGGACCAACTCAGGTTTTCTTTTAAGACTTTTTTCAGCGTCATTGATTGTTCCGGTTTTTGAAGAATTTTTTATCAGGGGGTATATCTTCCGTGTGGCGTTTCAATGGAACGTCAACCGGCAGAACAAAACCATTGCCTCACCTTTAAATGAAACCCTGGACAATAACCATATCAATGATGTAGAACCCGGCGCCTGGAGCTATGCTGCCATCGCTGTTTCAACCATTGCCTTTACCTCCGGTCACTTGATGGTTGAGTGGCCTGCTGCTGTGGCATACAGCATTCTGATCTCCATTTTATGGATCATCAGAAAGGATCTTTTATCCTGTATGGTTGCCCACGGGACAACAAACCTGACCCTGGCACTATATGTCTATTTTACCGGCCAGTGGGGATTCTGGTAAGCAATAAGAACCGGGTTAAGGCAGCTCATTATTAAAGATTTCATTGGAGAGAATGACGGCTTCCGCAACTTCACGGATGGATTTTCTTGAATCCATGCTTCTTTTTCGTATCCAGCCATAGGCTTCATCACCGGTCATCTTTCTATTATGCATGAGAACCTCTTTAGCCTGCTCTATCTTTTTTCTTGCTTCCAGTTCTTCCCGGATCACCTTGGTTTTTACCATGAGTTCCGTATTGACAATGGCGACGGCAGACTGATTGGCAACAACCCTTAAAAGATTGACTTCTGTATCGGAAAAGTCATGGGGAGTGGCGGTAAAACAGTTTAACACCCCGATCACCTTTTCTTCTTTGGTAATCAAAGGAATACCGACCATGGAGACAAGTCCCAGCTTTTTAGCCATCTCTTTTTCTTTGAACCGGTCACATTCCAATACATCTTTAAGAATCAATGGTTTTTTATGGGTCACCACATAGCCGACAACACCCTCATCCAGATTCAGTGCCCTGTCCTTGATATACTCAGGAGAAATGGACTGGGTGGCTTTTAGCCGTATTTTCGGCGGTTTTTCCTCTTCATTGACAATCCACAAAGAACAGATCTCAACACCCGTGACCTTGGCAGTTACCATGACAATCAGTTTTAGCAGGTCTTCAATAAAAAGATCAGATGTGATTGCCCGGCTGATGTCGGTCAATGCTTTTATATAGCCGTCATATGTCTCTTCCGGTTTTTCCATAATACCCTTATATTAATCAGAAGTCATGATTCATCGTCAATAGGAAAATGAATATTAAATAATTTTTATTGATCTTCCTATAGGGCATAATTGGGAATTAAATCCCATATCCCGCAAGGGCATGCCCCTTTGCAGAACCCGCAGCCAATACAAAGATCTTGATTTACGGTATATTCAAATGCCTTTTTATCCATTTTAATTCTTTCAATAGCCCCTTCAGGGCAAATGGCCACACAGATGCCGCAGTCCCTGCATTTTCCGCAGGAGGCACAGTCGGCCCCGCAATCCGCCAGATTGTCGGCAATCGTCTTTGGGTCGTAGTATTCAAGGCTGATCCGCTGCTTGTCAACCCGCGGCAGGTTTTCAACCGAATCTATACTTATTCCTTCAATGATCCGGTCGATGGTTAACGCCGCTTTTCTTCCTGCCCCAATGGCATCTGTGATCAAGCCCGGGCCGACAACATCTCCGATGGCGAACACCCTTGGGTCGGAGGTCCGGTTGAAGGCATCCACTGCAATAAATCCGTTTTCAGTCTGAATCGTATCCTCCAGAAAATCAAGATCCGGGACATCTCCGATGGAAACCACGACCGTATCTGCCTGTAAAACTTCACCATCTTCAAGGATCAATCCTTTTTTTGTAATTTCCTTTGTAAAACAGGGCCACCTGAAGGTGGCGCCGATGGCCTGGGCATCCTCTTTTTCCTTGCCAGAGGCTGCAGGCTGTTGCACATCTATCAGGGTGATCTTTTCTGCCCCCAGGCGATGGGCTTCTGTTGCAACGTCACACCCCACGTTGCCGGCACCGATGATGACCACGCTTTTGCCGGGCTTAACTGCATCTTTTTTTGATTTTTCAAGAAAATCATTGGCAAAGACCGCGTTTTCAATACCTTTTATCGGCAAAGATCTTGGCTTTTTAGCACCGGCTGCAACAATGGTGAAATCATAATCTGTCTTGATTTTTAAAAATTTTTTACTGTTAATGACCTGGCTTAATTTTATATCGGGTATCAATTTTTTGACCCGGTTAAGTTCCGCCTCAAAGGTCTCTTTGGGAATTCGTGAGCCCGGAATTACAGAAGCAATTTTCCCGCCGATAACGCTTTTTGTATCAAACAATGTGGTCGCATGACCTTTTAAGGTTAACTGCCAGGCAGCAGAAATTCCGCCGGGCCCGGCACCGATAACGGCAATTCTTTTTTTGCTCTTTTTAGCAGGTTTTGGCAGCTTGACGGTTTCACAGGCTTTCCCCAGAAGCTTCACGTTAATGGGGGACATATGCTGTTGATTCCGGGTGCAGGATGCCATGCAGGGACTGGGGCAGAGATACCCGCAGACGGTTGCCGGAAACGGGGTGTAAGACAGCCCCATGCTGATGGCCTCGTCAATATTGTCGAGCCTGACCATATTCCACCTCTCCTGGACCGGAATACCGGTGGGACAGGCTGCCTGACAGGGCGCCATATACCTTCCCTGTTCCCAGACAGGAACATACCGTCTCAACTCACCTCTGGCAATTAACGGGATGGTTCCTTTCTGGGTTTCCTGGAGATCCCCGATAAGACCTCCTTTGCCAAGTTCCCTGTCCCAGACCTGTTCTCTGAACCAGGACATGGAGGGCTTTTCCGGGCTCTGGGTTTTTTCCTGGGGAGACCTTGCTTCAAGAAGCTGCCATTGAGACCGTTTGGAAAATGATTTTAACAGATCGGTTTTATTAATTTTATCAAGAAAAAGTTCCAGGTTGGTGGCAAGCCAGTTCCATTCTTCATCAGACAGAAAAGAAATCCTGGCATCTTTTTGTGAAAATCCCTGCACGCTTCCTCTGACAAAAATTTTGCCCCCCACCATTCCCACAAGGGGTCTGTACCCTAATATCCGGTCTTTTGGATCGGCATTGTGGCCGCAGATAACAGCAATGCCGCCGGCCATGAATTCTCCGAAATAATCGCCTGCAGACCCCAGTACCCAGAGTTCAGGCGGTTCAAATCTCGGGTTTCTCTTGGTCATGGTCATGCCCCGGGCACCAATGGCGCCGCCGATATAGACCTTGCCCTGGGCAGCGCCGTTCATCACGCCGTTGGAGGCATTGCCGTGAACAATAATGTGGGCACCTGCATTAAGCCAGCCAATATCATCCGATGCCGGCCCCATGACTTCAATCATGGTATTTACACTGCCCAAAGAACCCGCTCTCTGGCCGGATTGACCCACAATCCGAATATGGACCGGGTCGTTTCCTGCATCCCAGAGTCGCCCGCCAATGCCGTGCTGGCCGAACCCTTCAACTTCAATGTTTCTGCGGCCGTTTTTTATATGATGATGAATCATCTCTTCCAAAACCCTGGAAGGAATTCTTTTATCCTCTTTTTTGCCGGATAATTTAATAAATGCATCGTTTTTCATTTTTCACACCATCCTATACCACATACTTTATGCTGAGGCGATCTGCTGCTGCATGGTCGTCGATTCCAAGGGCATCAGACATCCCGATGGGAAGGGATGTTGACCGGCCAAGCGGGGCAACGATTTTTTTGAGCTCGATATCAAAGGAAATAAAAAGGTCCACGATTCTCTGGGCCACGTCTTCCGGATCCAGTCTTCTGTAAAGTCGTGGATCCTGGGATGTGATGCCTTTCGGGCAGATTCCCACATTGCAGACATTGCAGCGGTCTTCTTCGGTTCCCACACAGCCGGCAGCTGCCTGCATCACATATTTCCCCACCTGGACACCACTGGCACCCAGCATGATCAATGCAGCGGCATTGGCAGCAAGATTCCCGTTTTTTCCAATACCGCCCCCGGCAAAAATAGGGATTTCATTTTGTTTTCCGATTTTAACCAGGTTCAGGTAATTGTCCCGGATACAAGAGGCAATGGGATGACCCATATGATCCATGGAAACCGTGTAGGCAGCACCTGTTCCGCCGTCTTCACCGTCAATGGCAAGGCCTGAGGCAAAATCATTGCGGGTCAGATTGTTCAACACGGCAAGAGAGGTTGAAGAGGCGGATATTTTCGGATAGACCGGTACCCTGAACCCCCAGGCCATGGACATGGACAGGATCATTTTTGCCACAGACTCTTCGATTGAATACTGGGTCTGATGGGTTGGCGGACTTGGCAGGCTGATTCCCGGAGGAACCCCCCGGATGGCTGCGATAAGCTTGTTAACCTTGTGCCACATCAATAATCCACCATCGCCGGGTTTTGCTCCCTGGCCGTATTTTATCTCAATGGCGCAGGGATCTTCTTTCATATGGGGAATGGCATGAATGATTTCATCCCATCCAAAATATCCCGAGGCAATCTGGAGAATCACATATTTTAAAAACCTGGACCGCAGGAGCCGTGGCGGACATCCGCCTTCTCCGGTTGAGATGCGCACCGGCATTGAAAGCTCTTCATTCAGATAGGCCACCCCCATCTGGAGCCCTTCCCACATGGTGGGAGAAAGCGCCCCAAAGGACATGCCGCCAATGATCAATGGATAAATTTCCCTGACCGGCGGAATCCAGCCCTTTTCTCTCAACCGCTTCATGTTTTCCCTGGGGGAGAGGACCCGGCCTAAAAGCGTTCTCATTTCAAATTCATGGCGGCCCGCATCAAGGGCAGGATCTGTGAGCATGGAGATCCTGATAAATTTGATCCTGTCCAGTACGGACTGGGAGGCATTCCTTCTGCCGCCGCGTCTCCTGGGAACCCCCTGTTGATTGACATGGAATTTAAGTCTGTCAAGTCCTGGGTTTTTTAAGGGTGAAATGGCGTCATTGGGGCAGACCATGGTACACATGGCACATCCGATGCAGGCATTTTCCACCCGGGTTTTCTGCTGTATCCCGTAAAAGGTGTCATACTGTTCGAAATGACTCTGGTCCTTTTTAACCGATGTTTTAATGTGCCTTTTTCGAAACACGGCAAGCTCAATGGCTTTAACAGGGCATACGGCTGTGCACTGGCCGCACAGGGTACACCGGTCATTGCTGTATCTTACCTGCCAGGGCAGGTCATTCAGGCTTAAAGAGGAAGGTTCAAGCTTGCGGTCTGACGACATATTTTTACCTCCTGGCGGTCAGGGCTGACGATTGCTGTATCAATGTGCATGGGTTGAATATCTTTTGTTTTGTCCCGGTCCGGGATAACGGCATCAAGGCCGCAGATTTCAGAGGAAAATCCAAACATGCCGGGTTTTCCGCCGACAACACCGGGACGAAGTTTTTTTCTGTCCTGGACCATGAACATTGAATGGTCGGGCAGCGTACCAATAACACAATTGGGGCCATCAATGATAAGGGGCCTGCAGGTTCTTTTCAGGTGCGAAAGGAATTCGGCATCCGGGTGCTGTTGAAGATCCTCTTCCTGTAACGGGGTGATCACATGTTTATAGGCATCAATTCCCAGACCAAGACCCACCATTGAATAATGAAGGATATGGGCAAACACCTCGGAATCAGACTGATACCCCATATATCCGGGAAAATCCCTTGACAGCAGAAAATCCCTGATAGGGGTAAAGGCTGTATTCTCCCCATTGGTCATGGTGCAGTATCCTTTTATAAAGAAAGGATGGCAGGCATACAGATTAATGGCATAATTGGTATTCTGTCTGCCCTGAGCCATGATGATACGGGCATTGAGCTCTTTTCGATCCAGCCCGAGATACTGGGCCAGTTGCAGGGGATCTCCGATTTCTTTAATCATGATGGTGTCCGGCCAGAAGGAGAAGACCATCATGTCTTTTTTTTCTTCCCCCATTTCACGAATTTTCAGCCGGATCTCCATCAAGCGTTTGGAAATTTCTTCGGGATCCATATTATCCCAGCCTTCGGGCAGTTCATAGGCGCGGATCAGGTACAAATCCCGCCTGGGGATGCCTTCAACCGGTTTCTTGGGTATTTTCAAAGAAATTTTATATTTGGTCAGAAATCCCTGGTCCATCATAAACAGGTCCAGGCGACGGATGCCTCCTTCACTGAAGATACCCGAAAGGATCGGTGCCTCCTTCATCTCTTCAAACGGCCCCCCCAGATCCTGGAGCAGGAGCCCCACACCCGACCCGTCATGACCTTCTTTCATGACATCCAGGGCCTGGATGGCCAGCATGGGAGACACAGGATCCTTGCTGGTAAGTGCAAACAAACGACACATTCTATATTCTCTCCTTGTCTTTATAATATTCCAGCATTCTGCATGGATTTTTTAAAGGAAAAGGTGCGTTAACATTATCTTTCCAAAAGCTTCAGCTTAAAGGCAAAGCAGGTACATGTCAATTATTTTAATTGTTTTTCAGTGGGTTACACAAAGATGACACGCTGGAACAGTGTATCAAAACTATAAAAATTTTTACACAAATAAAATTTTTTATTGGATAAGATTGCCCAATGGTATTGAAAATCCGGCGGTTTTATATATTTCTTGAATTTTTAACAAATCCGCTTCAAGACTTTGACCGGGATCGACCCTGCCGATCCAGCGGGTTCTTTTTGCCTGGTTGTCCAGATACCAGCAGATAATCGGCACATTGGCCCCTTTTGCAATAAACCAGAACCCGGTTTTTATGGCAGTAACATTTTTTCTTGTCCCTTCGGGCACCAGGGCAAGAATAAGGTTCTCTCTTTTTTCAAATTCCTTGATCACACTTCCGACAAACCCGCTGGTGGCATCCCTTTTCACCGGCATGCCGCCAAGACTTCTCAGAAGAATGGACATGGGGAAAAAAAACCACTCTGCCTTAACCAGGAGCCGGGCATTGACTTTGGCCGTTTTGATATAGGTCAATGCCCGTACCGTATCCATGTTGGCGGTATGGGGAAAGCCGATCACCACACATTTGTCGGCCCAGTAGTCCGGCAGTTCATCATAGGTCCATCCCATGAGTTTATATACCAGCCGCCCCAGAATGCTTAAGAGTGTTTCCATCTGCTTTCACGCCTTTGAAAGTTCATTTTTTTTTGACTTTGATATATAAAGTTTTCAGCGTTCTGGCAAATCAAATCGATGATTTCCTTAAAAATATTTTAAAGAAACCATCGATTCTTCAGATGGTATAACAGCGTCTACTCTTTCTTTTTCAGCGCTTTCCCTACGTTCCAGCAGTTAGCAACAGGTTCACCCAATGCCCAGTATTTAAGAGAACTCATATCAAATAAAAGGGGGTCTATTTTTCGGATATCTATCTTACCATTTTTCATCAATACGTCCTCGTTGGCATATGTGGCCATGATTTCCCCTATAAAAATATCATGGGTTTTAAAATCAATGGTTTGTGCCAGGCGGCATTCCATTGTAACAGGACACTGCTTCAACATGGGTGCCTTGTCATATTCTTCATAAAAAACATCTAAAACTTTTGATTTGTCCGTATTCTTTCCGGTAACCAATCCAAAATAATCTGTTTCAACCACAAGATCTTTTGAAGGAATATTCACACTGAACACCTTGTTTTCAAGAATACCCTGGTTTGAAAAGTGGGCTTTGGATACGCCAAAAGACAGATACTGGGGGTCACCGTGGTTCATGATACCGACATGGGCAATGGTGATAAAATTAGGCTTTCCATTTACCATGGTGCCGAGGATGGTTGTTAAGGTCGGATAAAGTGCATTGGTTTTGTTGATCTTTTTTTTCATGTTTCCCCCCATGCGGATTCATATCAATGATGGTGTCCGCAGCCGCCCTCTTTTTTGTTCTTTTTGATCTGGCAGAAGTCAAACATGTGAAACAGCTTCAGCTCGTCTTTTTCCAGGAGTTCCAGGTTTTCTAAAACCGTCTTTTTCAGGGCCTGATAGACTTTGATGTTTGATGATGCAAGACTCCTTTGAGAACCGTCTCCCATGCAATTGGTTATGACGGCATCAATCTGGCCGTCTTTTCCTAAAACACTGGTTTTACATTTAGATGCGTCAGATAAAAGTTTCTGGTTTTCCTTTAGTTCAAATTCTCTGGTTTCAGTATCCACTACCAGAAAAAATTGGGCCACACCAAAATGTTCATCAATAACGCTCTCCAACCCATTGTTTTCTTTTACTGGAAAAGCTACTTTCATAATATTACTCCAAAAAAATATTCAATCAATAATTTCATCATACATAAAATCGGTTTAAAATATAAGGGTTTATTTTTTAATGACAAGAGCTCTCTTTATGATTCAAAGATGTATTGAGCTTCATTGGAAAATAGTCCATACTGCTTGTTGCATCACGCAGATGTCCGAAACAGTGATAAAAATGATAGAAAAAGCAACAGATTATTTCCAACAGGGGAACCCATGAATATCTGGCTGAAACAGCTACACCCGATTATTGGTTTTATAATGGCCATATATCTTTTTTCCGGCGGTTCAGCTCATGCCGGTGAACCGGATATCATTAGCGTGGGTGAATTTTCCCAGAACAGACTGGATCAATGGCTGCCTAAACAATTTGTCAATGAGACCCAATACTCCCTGGCCATGGTGGATAAAGACAGGGTGCTGAAAGCCGTCAGCCGGAACAGCGCCTCGGGGCTGATAAAAAAAATCCGGGTCGATCTTGAAACCCACCCCTTTCTAAACTGGCGATGGCGCATTGGAAACCGCCTTACCGGCATCTTTGATGAGAAGCAAAAATCAGGTGATGATTATGCTGCAAGAATTTACGTAGTGGTCTCAGGCGGCATTGCCATTTGGAATACCAGGGCGCTGAATTATGTATGGGCCCAAAATTCCCCAAAAGGAGATACCTGGCCCAATGCGTTTGCTAAAAGTAATGCCGTCATGATGGCCTTGCGATCCTCAGAAGCCCCGATATCCGTCTGGCAGACGGAAAAAAGAAATATCCGTGAGGATTTTAAAAAACTGTTTGGAAAACAGATTCGGTATATTGATGCGGTTGTACTGATGAGTGACACGGATAATACCAAGAAACAGGTGACGGCATACTACGGGGATATCTATTTTTCAATGCAATGATCAGCGGGTGAGAAACAAATTTAGCCTTAACAGCATCTTAACAATCGGCTTCAATTCTGTTTCTGCCTTTTTCTTTAGCCTGGTAGAGCAGTTGATCCGCCTTCATGATCAGATTGTTTGCATCTTCACCCTCAAAGGAGCAGACACCTCCGCTGATGGTCACGCTCAACCCTTTTTGGGGGAAGGTATGGTTTTGAATTTTTGTTTTTATTTTATTTGCAACAATAACTGCTCCCTGACCATCCGTATTCGGCAGGATGATCAAAAATTCTTCACCACCATACCTGCCGGCAACATCTTCTTTCCTGAGAAGTTCTTTAATTAATGAGGCAATCATGACAAGAATTTCATCTCCGATTTTATGACCATAGGTGTCATTGATATTTTTAAAATGATCCAGGTCAAACATGATAACCGATACCGGTTGTTTTTCCCGCCGGGACCTGCTGATTTCCTGGGCAAGCCGTTCATGGATATACCCGTGATTGTAAAGCTTTGTCAATCCGTCCGTCAATGCCATCTGCCTTAAAAGATCTCTGCTGGATTTAAGTTCCAGCTGTGTGCCCACCCTGGCCATCAACTCGATGGGATTGAAGGGTTTGGTCACATAATCAACCACACCGATCTGAAATCCTTTGACAATATCACTGATTTCGGTCTTAACCGTCAGGAGAATCACGGGCGTGTCTTTGAAACCGGGTAATAATTTGAGTTTTTTACAGACATCAAATCCATTCATTCCAGGCATTACCACATCAAGTAAAATTAAATCAAATCGTCTCGTCTCCACCCATTCCAGAGCTTGCTTCCCGCTTGTGGCCGCTTCAAGCATATATCCTTTCCCTGCAAGTGTCTTGCCGATTAGATGGATGTGTTTGGGGTTGTCATCAACAATTAAAACAGAAGATGTGTTTTTTTTATCCATATCTTCTTTAAATAAATCATCCAGCTCACCCATGTCTTCTGCACAAATGTCGAGTGCCGGAGTCTTTTCTTGCCGGTTGATCTTAGTCTCATCAGGCCGGTATTGCTTTTGAGCTGATTTGAAATTTTCAACCAGTTTTGGAAATTCAAAAAGCAGTTTTCTTGTATTCTCAATATCAAAGTCTCCGGCATGGGTAAAAAGATCATTGGCGAATTCTTCCAAAGGAGGATCGCCGGCTGTGGCTCCAAGGCGATTCATGACAGAAGCAAACCGTTTGACTGCCGGTATTGACAGTCTTTTTTCAAGAAGCTTCCAGGCGGGCATAAACTTTTTTTCAAGGGTTTCAATCAGCACCGGAAGCATTTTTAACGCTTTGGGCTTAAGGAATTCAACCTGTTTTCCCATTGGAAGGTCAGGGGTGGAATGTTTCAGGAAACCTGAAATTATGTTAAATAAAGTTTTCCTTGTAATGGGTTTGCAAAGATAACCCTGGAACCCCTCTTGTTTTAATTTTTTGCTTCCCCCTTGAAGGAATACGGCTGAAATGGCAATAATCGGAATATGATTGAGGGTATCATCTGCTTTGATTAATCGCGTTGCCTCATACCCGTCCATAACCGGCATGCTGATATCCATTAAAATCAGATCGGGTTTATACTCTTTTGCAAAAAGCAGTGCCTGCTCACCATCTTCAGCACCGATTACATTTAATTGGGTGGGCTTTAAGTATTCCCTGATCAAACCTAAGTTGGATTTAACATCATCAACGGCAAGGACCGTGGCAGGCTTAAATTCTATCTGTGCAGGATCGGGTTCAATATGGGAGCGAATCCGGGAAACTTCAGCGATTCTAATATTATGAAAATTAATCTTAAAACAGGACCCCTTATTTTTATCACTAACAACGGATATATCACCTTTCAGCATTTCCACCAGGCGTTTACAGATGGCTAATCCAAGACCGGTGCCGCCGAATTTTTTGGTATTCTGACCATCCTGTTGTGTAAATGCCTCAAAGATGCAGTCATGTTCTCCTACCGGGATGCCGATCCCTGAATCTTCTACAGATATCTGAATATCCAGCATACCGTGGCCGTCATCGGTCTGAACAACAGGGGTTTGCTGGATTGATAATTTTACAAATCCCTGGTCTGTGAATTTAATGGCATTGCCGACCAGGTTGAGTAATACCTGCCGAAGCCTGACCTCATCCATCATTAAATATTCCGGCAATTCCGGATTGATTTCCACAAAAAAATCAAGACCCTTCCGGGACAGTTTCATTGAAAAGATATTTCGTATCTCATCAAAAATCATGCGCGGATTTACCGGTTCATATTGAAGTTTGAGTTTCCCTGCCTCAATCATGGATAGATCGAGGATATCATTTATAATCGTTAAAAGCCCCGTGCTGCCTGATTTTATGGCTTCAATATAATTTTTTTGTTTTTTATCGGTAATAAGGGAATCAAGCAGCTCGGTGAATCCGATGACTGCGTTCATGGGGGTACGGATTTCATGGCTCAGATTGGTGAGAAATTCACTTTTTGCCCTGTTGGCAGCCTCGGCCTGCACCAGGGCTTTTTTAAGATCACTCAAATCCCTTGCAACACAAACGCTGCCGATATCTTCCCCAGACTTGTTTTTCAACATGGCAATGGAAATTTCAAACGGGAGAATGCGCCCGTTTTTGGTAATCATATCCATTTCATATCCTTTTACAAATCCGTCACTTCTAAGCTTATGCAGCATCTTTTCCAATTCGTTTTTATCCGGATAAAGGTCAAAAGGTGATTTTGTCCTGATTTCTTCCTGGGAATACCCATAAAGTGATACTGCAGCAGCGTTCCATTTAATAAAATTCCAGTTCCGGTCAACAAGGCCGATACCGTCGGCAGAACTGTCCAGAACATTCTCCAGATACTGGTTGGCCTGTTTGAGTTCAGCATCCATCAAAGCTCGTTCTTGAATTTCATGTTCAATCTGCACATTTGCTGCGCTCAACTCGGATGTTCTTTTTTTCACCATCTCCTCAAGATGGGCCGGATCATTTTCCAATTGCTTGTAGTTTTTGGTTTTTGCTTCAGGCAATGCAGTCCCCTGCTCCAATCCTTGATAAGTTGGTTTTTTTGACATGTTTACCTCCTTGAATTGAATCATAAGGTTAACACAAATATTCTGCCGATAACAACTTCAATTTTCCGAGGGCATTCAGGGTCTCACGGCATTTGGGCTGCAAGAGCCTGAATCCAATACCAAGGAGTGAAGACTACCCTTTTGATCCCAGGCGTAATCCCCCATGGATAAAGAAGGTATCGCCTGCAAGTGCTTCATTTCTGAAAATGTCTCCGGCAAGAGCGGCGACTTCTTCGGGTTTAATCAAGCGTTTAATGGGCACATCGGATAATATATTTGCAAGTGCTTTCTGATTCATTCTCTTTACCATTTCAGTGCCCACATATCCCGGTGCAATTGCGACACACCTGATTTTGTCGGACAAACCGCGCCTGAAAAACTCTGCTGTAATAACTTTGGGCATCACACTAATTGCCGCCTTGGTTGAAGAATAATTAATCTGGCCGGCTGTTCCCAGGGAACCGGTCGACGAGATAAGGCATATCAAGCCTCTGCAATTGTTGTTGACCATCTGTTCTGCGCATTCGCGCACCGTCAAAAAGACACCGGTAAGGTTAATCTCTACAACCCGTTGGAATTGTTCCAAAGACATTTTCTTCTTCACTTTACCGGTTTCTCTGTCTGTGTTGATCATCAGGCCGTCGCTGATGATTCCGGCAAAAGGTGCGATCATATTTATTTTCCCGAATTTTTCAATGGCAAAGCTGGCAAGGGCAAAATTGTCTTCTTCCCTGGTCACGTTGCATAAAAATGTTTCAGCAGCAGGTCCCAGGTCTTCTTTTGCCTTTACAAGAATTTCCTCACTGATATCGGCAATCACGACCTTGCCGCCATTATCGATCCAATGCCGTGCCAGGGCCTTGCCGATCCCGCCGCCGCCACCGGTAATAACTGCCACTGTATCTTTTATTTCAGGCATATTTCTCCTCCTTTATGAATTCTGTTAATGAACGGCCTGGGCCTGTTTCAGAGATATCTCTCTAAAACCAGGATTTGTGGCTCCACATGTCGTTTTTTAAATCCGTCATATCTTCCTGAAGCATGGAATATAAAGTGGCATTCTGTATTGCAAGCCCTCCCTGGTTTGCAAGGGCAGTGACCAGCATAACCTCCATGGTGGAAAATTCACGCGGAATGTCACTGTAAAGCCGCAACACACCAATGAACTCCTCACGTGCCTTGATGGGGACTGTCAGGATTGAGCAAATCCCCTCTTTTTCCTTTATGTTCCTGTTTTCCACACCTTTTTCCGTTGATACGCTGGAGATCACCACTGGTTGCCCGTTGAGCGCTTCGATAATGCCTTTGTCATTCATTGAATGCTCGGTTTTAACATAGTCATCGCTCAGGCCGAAGTGAGCAACCACTTTCAGATCCTTTCCCCTTGAATCCAGGAGCTTAACTGATGTGGCTTTGACATCAAGGGCTTCTGCGATGTCACAGGCCATCTTGTCAAGAATGTCTTTCAGGTCAAGACTTGAATTGATATTGACGGTCAGGTCATGGTAAAGCCTGACATATCTGAGAATCTGGTCTAGGAGCCTGGATTTCTCAATGGCAATTCCGCCCTGCTCAGCCAAAGCAGATAGAAACAGGATCTCATCACTGTCAAATACCCGGATCTCTCTGGTATAAAGTGTCAGTACGCCGATGACCACATTCTTGACCTTTACCGGCACTACCAGGAGCGATGCAATACCTTCTGCTTTTTTAATATCATGATTGTCCACCCTGGGATCTGAACAGGCATCCTTTATCTGGAAATATCCCTTGGACATTAGGAGTTTCAATACTTTCTTCACCTTAGTGGATCCAGCGTGAAGGTAGTTGTCCGACAATCCTTTCTGGGCCGCTATGGTAAAATGCCCTGGATTTTCATCGCACAGGAATAAGCAGGCTGCTTTTCCGGCCATCGTATCAATGGCGCTTTCAACAACAAGATCCAGCAACGGTTTGGTTTTCTTTGTCGTGCCGAACAACCTGCTGATCTTACAGATAGTGGTAAAATAATCTTCTTTTTTGGTCATAATGTGCACCTCTTGAGTTTTAAAAATTTATCTTCCTGGTGCCAGCTTTTTATTAATGATGCATTTAGCTGAATCCGTCACTTTTACGGTTCCATTTTCTTTTGCAATCATTTTCTTTTTCAACAATTTTCTTGCCGCACACATTGCCTTGTGTTTCTCAGGATCATCCCACTCAATCAGCCATTGGGAAATCTTGGGCACAAATTCCTTCTGGCTTTTTGAACTGACAAAAATCCCAATGTGTCCCGTATCCAGGACCAGGTCTTCCGTGTTTTTACTGCCCACGGCTGAAGTGGTCTTCTCACAGGCCTTTGCCGGAACAAGATGGTCATATGTCCCGTAAATATTTAAGACCGGCATGGTCACCTTTCTTAGATCCACGATCTTGCCGTCAAGTTCCATTTTGTTCTGGATTAAAAGATTTTTTTTATAACAGTCCTGAATAAACTGCCTGAAGGTCTCCCCTGGAACATCCGGGCTGTCAAAAATCCATTTTTCCATCCGCAAAAAATTTTCAACAAAGGTCTTATTATTCATATTATCCATAAATCCGACATATTTATCGATCATCAGTCTTGCCGGGTTGAGCATTAAAAATCCAAGGTTTAACAGATCACCCGGCATGTTGCCGTAAGTGTCTATCAGCGTGTCCTGGTCCATGCCGCCGGACCAGATATGCAAAAGCCCGTCATTTGTATCGAAATCAGTGGCAGTCACAACCGTAATCAGGTTTTTCACTTTTTCAGGAAACAAGGCCGAATACATGAGGGAAAACGCCCCGCCCATGCAGATGCCCATAAGGTTGACCTTCTCAATGTTTTCAGCTGAACAGATATGATCTATCACATTGTCGATATAGCCGGATACATGGTCGTCAATAGTGAGATATCTATCCTTACGCGTGGGATATCCCCAATCAATCATATAAAGATTGATGCCTTCATCAAGCAGGCTTTTGACCACACTTCTGCCGGGCTGGAGGTCAAGCATGGTTTCCCTGTTCACCAGGGCATAAACAATCAACAGCGGCGTTTTCAAGCGGGTTTCTGTTGTTTTTTTATAATGCTTGAGCTTTACCCGGTCCTCCTCATACACTACCTCATACGGGGTCGTGGCAATATCGGTTTCAAGGTTTCCCGTCAGGACCCCGGACGTTTCCTGGATGTGGACCTTGGCCTTTTCCGTGTCCTGAACCAGTTTGGAAATCATTAAATCTACAAATGCTTTAGGTCTGCTCATTTGGCTGCCCTCCTTACTGTTCTTTCTTTTCAAGCACTTTAAGACGCTTTTCCATGCGTTTTATTTTTTTTACCAGCAAATACTGCTCCTTGTATAATTCATCCATGTCCTTGTTGGATGGGATGGGGAGCATCTGTATCAGGTCCTGAAGCGTTTCATGACGGGCAGTGTTAAATTCTGTCATGGTTTTCAACGCATTCCTCATGGCATCCAGGTAGTCAGGCGATTTAAAAAGCGTCATGTAAAAACCTTCCAGGACTTTGATCCATAACCTGTAGTATTCCTGGGGATTGTCAGGAATATTGTCACTCTGGGAAATTTCATCAAATTTCTCCTGCATCACCTGAACAGACTTCTCAAGCGGCAGGCTTAAAACCCTTGAAAATTCTGCCGCAGCCGTCTGGAATAGATTGTACTTGTCCAGCAGGCTGCTGAATCGTTCCTGGTACTGGCGGGCAAGGCCCAGCTTGGGGAGTTTGTAAACCTTGGAAAGTTCTTTGTCATAGATTTCAGCCCAGACTTTGTATATGTTCTGGTCAATATCATCAAATGGATAGGCCTGGGTGGTCTTGCCTAGGCTGGCAAGCTTATTTGCATACTGCTGTTGCAGCTTAAAGCAAGTTTCCCAGCTGATCCGGGCCATCTTCAAGCCGACTTCAGGCAAGGCATTCATGCCCGAGGTCATGGCATTCATCATATCCGGATCCTTAAGGAAACAAAACAAGGTCTGCCAAACTTTATAGGCTGAACTGATGGAGTCTGCCGCCTTTTTTGTCCCTGGGCCAAACGCTTCAAAGGAGGGGCCGAACCCTGTACCAAGCGGGTTGAAGTCAGGTGCAAAATCCTTCATCATACCGTTAAAATCATTAACAGACTGCATCCAGGCTGACAAAAAAGATTTCGAATCAAAGTGTTCCTGTTGTTTTTTTGTCATGGGGCACCTCACTTTATTCTCTTTTGCAGTTGTTTTCAGCGCTTAATGATAGACCGCCTTTCAAACGGATACTGAGATAAAAAGTCACTTGCCGATCACTTTGTACAATGCGCTGTCATGTTTTTTTAGAACATCTTAAAATGCACCTGTATTATGGCATTTTAAGATAATGTATCAGCTAGCAAGACAGCTTTTGATCACAGGTCGATTATTTAGGCAGAATCTTTGCCTTGGTTGATTTTTTTTGAACTGGAGTCTTTTTTCTGGCGGAGTTGGGACGTGAAACTGTTTTCTTTTTCTCAGGCATGGCAATGACACCCGTCATACTGCCGAATTCTTCCAAAAGCTTATTAAACCGGGTGGTTTGGAGACTTATGACCGTGTTAAGCTTTTGGGTAACATCATTTTTTTTGTGACCGACATCTTCCATCATCATTTGAAGATGGGTGATGGTTTCTTCCTGATCCTTGACCCGTTGTTTTAAGGTCTCGTATCTATGAACCATCTCCATATGTTTTTTTTTGGGAACCACATCAAAGAGGCTTAAATATTCCTCAAAAGAGCTGAGAAAACTGGAAAAGGCTTTTTTTTGAATTGAGTCGGCATCATGGTAATTATCTTTCTTTTCAGTTTGGACCGGTTTGATACCATAGGGCTTAAAAAACAGGTCATTCATCTCTTTCATCCCAGACAGGCCTGCTGCCACCCATTTTGCCATTTCATCCATCTGTTTTTGCCCCTTTGCCGCATTCAACATCATGTTACCCCAAAACTCTAAAAAATTTTTATCCATTGTTTACCTCCTTTCTAAGATTCCAGGTCCAAATGAAAACGGACAGGTCCGCGGTAATTTTTTCCAAAACGCGTATGAAGCGCACATGCTGATTCCGGGTGGGACCAGGATGTGGCAATTCCAAGATGTCCTTTGGGGAAAACACATAGTTCGGCATCGACATGGTTCAGGGGTGCCTTTGCACAATCGCCGTCCACAAGGTCATCCTGCTCGGCAATGCTGATGTGGTACTGGATATTCGTTTTTTTTAAATGGCTGAAATTCAGTTTTCTTCCAAACAGTGTTACCGGCAGGGTGCCGTCATCGCTGATGGATTTATTATAGGTGATAAAACTGAAATCACATATTTTCTTTGGAATATCAGTGCGCTCATAGGCCAGCCAGTAATTAAGCGCGGCAGCGGTTGTATTAATTTTAATCTTGCCCTTCTGCATTAAAAACATGGAAAGATCCCTATAAAAAGCGGCGACAGGCGATTCTTTTCCCATGCTCATGATCTTGTAAACCCAGCTCATGACCTCGCCATCAACAACCTTGTGGCCTGTATCAAGCGTTTTAACCGAATGCCCCATATCCCTGAACCGATCCGGCAAAAGAGTATAATAATTTTTAAGGGAAATGCTCTTTGTTCCGTCTATGGGAGAAACGCAGGTCACAAGTGCATCTACAAGGTTATCAAGCCTGCCGGATAACAAATTGATCAGCGCAACGAATCCGCCCTGGCAATATCCGTTCAATGTCACTTTTTTATTGTGGATCTTCTTGATCTCGCTTAAAAAATAAGCCATATCCATGCAGTCATCCTCAGGTGCCATCTCCTGAACCGCGGGTGTGTTTGAAACAGTTTTCAATACCCTGAGATATGTGGGGATACCCTGGTCTGCAAAAGCATTGACATAGCTTTTTTTCTTCCCCCTTAAAAACATAAGAATATTGGATCCAAGCACATAGGGAGGAATTACCAGGACAGGTTTGCCGGTATTTCCAAGTTTTATGTTTTTGACTGATGGGGTAACCCGGTACAGGTAAAAGCGCTGTGTTTCAGCAACCAGTGTGACATCACCTCTTTCAGGGTGTACGCCGAAATCCTTTTTTGCTGCCTTAATGGCCTTGGGATAATGATGCACAAGGGTCTCCAACGCACTGGAGCCCTGTTTTAGAAGCCTGAGTAATTTTTCACCATTCGGGTCTGAAAAAGCATCTATGAATGACATGAAAGCTGTTTGAGCTTCCGGAAAATTCAAATCGCCCATTGTCTTGAAAGCCCCGGCTGCCCCTTCTGTCATAAGGCCAAGATTCATTTGAAACAGACTGACATAATCAAAGTAATTTTCCAGGGGCGATGTTGTTAAAATTTTTTGCTTCTCAACTTCATAGAAACATCTGGAAGCCGGCCATGCCGGCTCCATAAAGGTGTTTGTGTACCTGAATATGCCTGTCCAGAAGGTCTGCAGGGATTTGATGCCTTCAAGCATTGCCATACCTGCATTAAGGTTCCGGTTCATTAATTGTTCCATTTGGCCTGAAAGTTCCCGTTTTATCATCAACACCTTCCTTCCAGAATTTCTGGCTATTAATGTTTACCGCACCCCAAGCAGGTTGTGTCTACTCGTTGAAAAAAACCTCAACTTTTGCAAAGTTTTCATCAACCATTTTCTTGAAATCTTCATATCCTTTTTTACAATTGTTCGCCCAGTCCTGCATGGCTTTTTTCCCTTCTTCAGGCAGCCAGGGGTTCTGCTCAATCATTGTGGTGAACATTTTTTCAGTCTGTCCCTGAACAATCATCATTGCGCTTAACGTATTATCAAAAGCTGTTTTGTTAAAATCAATCATTTGTTTAAGAATGGTTTTCTGATCCATTTTTTTCTCCATATTTACATTAGTTGTTATATTTAAATTCCTGGGCAAGTCCTATTCATTAAAATAGGATTCCACTTTTGTAAAATTTTCATTCATCTCATTTTTAAAGGTGGAGCGACCGTGTTGATAGGTTTTAACCCAGTCTTCAATGGCTTTTCTCCCTTCTTCCGGAAGCCAGGAAGCCTTTGCCACAAAGTTTTCAACTACTTTCTCGGTTTGGTCCTGAACCATAGCCATGGCATCAAATGAATTGTCAAATGTAAACCTTTGAAAATCGATCATCTGTTTCAACATGCTTTTCGGTGTCATTTTATCCTCTCTTTTCTTTTGTCATAACTCCAAAATATATTGCTATGCACAAAAAAATAATGTTCTGATAATTATTAACTTTAAATTTTATAATACACTTGATCATAAGTTTCCTCTTGCTGTATTTGAAATCATAATATAATATACAATAACTGCTGGTCAAGCATTTTTTTTGCATTGCAACATTTTTAAATTTCAATTTTTTCTGCAATGCACTCAATACACTGCAACCATAAAAGGAGACGGGAAATGCCGGAAAAAGTTAAATTTAAAAAATATGCCAACCGACGTTTGTATAACATGGAAAAAAGCAAGTATGTGACCTTGAAGCATGTTGCAGAACTTATACGAAAAGGCCGCCAGGTGGAAGTGATCGACGTCCAGACCGAGGAAGATGTCACTGCATTTATCCTGACACAGATCATTATGGAGGAATCCAAGAATAACAATAACCTCCTGCCCATCCCTTTGCTCCATCTATCCATCCAGTACGGGGAGACCATCCTTCGAGAATTTTTTGAAAAATACCTGCAGCAGACCCTGGAGGCATACCTTAGTCACAAGATTGCCGTGGATGAGCATTTTGGAAAAATGCTGGAACTGGGTATGGGATTTTCGAATTTAGCACAAAAATCCATGTATGACATGTTTGCAGAGTACACAAAGAATTTAAAAAAATGAAGATCTCCAAGAAATTAAGCTTATGGTAAAATTGCTTATTTCTTCTGCCTTCCGGGAATCTGATTTTTATTCTCACTGATTGAATTATCAGTATTCTTCATCTTTCTTGTAATTGCAGTTAACAATAGGGCGCAAGCCCCGGGTTAAAGGATTCAAACGCCCTGATGTCGCTGATCAGATTCTGGGGCAGGCTTTCCAGAGTATCCAAGGAGAAATGGGTTCCGGGCTGGATAAACCCGTGGCCGAATTGACGGATCTGTTCTCCTTCAAACCAAAGACCCGGCTGCTGGATTTGCCTTTCGATCACCACCTTTTTTTTCTTGTTCAGGGCCACTTCCTTAAACGGGTGACGAAAGGACACCGCTGTTTTCAAGGATGTGCCGCTGTATGCGACCTTGAGTCGGACATTGGAAAAATCCAAAAGCGGCCACAGGTTTTCACTAAAAAAAAGCTGATCGCAGGCGTTTGACAATCGCCACAAAGTGGTGTCGCAGGCCAGTGACAAGAGATGCTGATGAATGGCGCTGATCTGTTTTTCGCCGCCGCAGACGCTCATGGTTCTGATATGGCCGATGGGGGTTACATCTTCATGGGCAGCTTTTATCTGCAGGGCGTTTCTCCTTTGTGCGCCGGCTCCCTGGAATTGATGGCGATAGGTAAATGAGCAGTAATTGATCGGCAGGGTAATGTTTTGATCCAGGCTGTATCGGATCAGTTCCAATGCAGCAAGCTCGGTTTCAAGAATCGTGACCTTGGGACCATGAAGAAACGTGTATGCCTTTTGTATAAACCGGGTTTTATTAAACGGCGTGCACCGAAGCTGGTGAAGGTTTAGATAATTGACCCCTGCCGCATTAAGTTCTTTTATCACCTGCCGTGTCTTTTCCATATCTTCAGGAATGGCAGGAATCTCCACGGTTACGCAGGGAATAGTACCCAGAGCCTTTTTCAGGGCTTCCAGATTATAATGGTTGGCACTGATGTCAAAGCGGATTTCGTTAAGACCATGATCTCTCAAGATTTTGAGTTTATCCTCTGTCACCAGAAGGCCGTTGGTATACATCCATATATAAAGGGGGTGAGATACCCTGGACCGCAGGGTCTTTAAAAAAAACAGCACCCTGTCAAAGGTCATAAAGGGTTCTCCTCCGCTGAAGCTTACGCCCTTGATATTAAATTTTTTCACATAATCGGCATAATCATGGGGATTGGAAAATTCCAATGAACTGGTCATTGGCTGTCCCTTTTCCTTCTGGGCTGAAGGGCAGTAAAAACACTGGGCATTGCAGATTCCATTGATAAAAAGACAGGACCAGTCTCCATTGCCGCAAAGGGTACATCCCGGGGAAATGGCATGGGTGAAAAGCTTGGTCTCTGAGAACTGCCATCCCGGTCCTGCGACATGGGTATTAAAAATGGCGTTGATCAGGTCTTCCCTGAGACGGGTTGCTGCATCAGCCTTTTCAGGGGTGAGCCAGTTCATTGATTCATAGGAATCTGAATATTCCTGCCGGATTTTGCAGAACCGCTCGGGAGTATCAATTTTAATCATGGTTAACAGCCTGTTCTCATTAAGGATAAAACCCCTGTCTGATTGCAGGATAGATGCCAAGGGGATGACTTCCAGGTCATATAATTTAGAACCGACTGAATTAATGGAATATTTTTAGGATTGATAAGGTTGGCTGCCTGAAGACGGTGCCGGACTGAAGGATGAAAACCAGAGGTCAAACGTCTTAAAAAAGGAAAGACAGGAATCCATATGTCCTGTTTAAGTCACCGATATTCTGTAATAAGGATTGATTTAAGTATTCAAGGGAATAAGAAAGGATTAAAATTAATTATTTACCTGGTATGAAAAATGACTTTTCATAGGCCAGACGCCTCTTCAGGCCAAGGCGCAACTTCCCCCTCGGTTTTAAGCCCGGTGAAAGCGTATTGCCGCATGACCTCATAGCTGAGGATCGCCACAGTATTGGCAAGATTCAAGGATCTTGTATGAGCAGACATGGGTACCCTGACACAGGAATTTTTGTTTGCCAGCAAAAGCTCTTCAGGCAGCCCCACTGATTCCTTGCCGAAAATAAGATAGACTTCAGCTTCATAACAGAACCGGTCACATCTGTTTGCAGCCTTTCTTGAGAGAAATACTTTCTGGCCTGCTGGATTTTTTGCAAGGAAATCTGCATAATCCCTGTAATATTTCACGTTAAGCTCTTTCCAGTAATCAAGCCCGGCACGCTTTAAATATTTATCTTCTATGGAAAAGCCCAACGGCTCCACCAAATGCAGCACCGCACCCATGGCATTGCAGGTCCTTCCGATATTCCCGGTATTCTGAGGTATTTCCGGCTCTAATAATACAATATTCAACTTAATCATTTTCTTGCACCTTATTTTTTTAAAAAATGGGCTATAGCATTTTAAATTTTGTTCTGGTGTCTGCCCTTTCTATAAAACCTTGCAAGTTGTTTTTATGGTTTCCAGACTCATAATAATTAAGATAGATTCTTGTTCCTCCCGTTATACCACCAGGAGAATAGATCCATATCTTGGCGGTATATGTTTGCCCGATTTTAGGCGGCAATCCACCCTTCACAACCAAAATATCATTTTTCGCCAGGGTTATCGTTTTATATTCAATCCCGCAATCAAACACCTTTTTACCGTGTTTTTCTTTTTCAAGTTGGAGTTCCCACGGCTTATGCACCATCCATTCGCCTGTATTTAAAGTTACCATACTGATGACGATTATATAATCCTTTCCGGTAAAAAAATGTGAATAAGCACGATACCTAAGCGCAGATTCCCCAGTACTTTCATCGATAGAACCCAGATATTTTAATCCAGCTGTTTCCATTTCAAATTTCGGCTCCTGGGTTGTAGAAAAAATATTTTCCGTCAGCTTCTTATCATCCAACTGAAAATTTTTTTGAGCGACACATCCCGTCAAAAGCAAACCCAAAACAATGATTAATAATTTTTTCATCATGTTTCCTTTCTATAAAGTTCCCTGTGTAAACAGCCCTTTCATACTCTATAAAATTGTGACTGACCGCAAGGGAAATCCAAAAGATTATATCATTTTGTAAAAAAAATTACAGTGTGATATTGTTAACATCTATTCATAAATCAAGCTAATAAAACTTTGTTTTTAAACTGTTGGAAAAGAGAACAATGGATTCAGCAACAAAACCTTCATCTACGGTTGAACAGAATATGCGCCTTATTAATGTGGCCTTTGACTGCGTATTCATCAATGCCTCTGAAAAAGAAAAAACACTCAAACTTTTGGAAGAAAAATCCAAGGAAAATCCAGACACCAATGTAATAGAAATTTTCAAGCAGGAAA